>NZ_JARESU010000018.1:0-126626 GCF_046027075.1 Paraburkholderia sp. RL18-085-BIA-A
AAGATCAGGGCCCGAACTTCGCGGTGGCTACTATCGATGGACGGTTCGTGACTGGATTCCGGTGATTCTGGTCGCCTGCTGACACTTGCGTCAATTGGTAACTTCTGCTTGCATTACCCACAGCGGCACCGCAGCGCTTCCCGTATCGACCGGGTTCGATAGAAAGTGGTTATTCTGTTCTATTAAGGGCGCGATGCGGTCAAACCAGTCGAATTCGGGCAGCAGGGTTTCCCGTTCCAGGGATTCTGCATTCTGTGGCACCGTGGTTTATGTAATCGACGGTCAGCCTTTCGCATCGCCGAGGATGGTGTGACTCCCAGGTGACTATCTGTACTTGCGTGGGTCGGCTGGCAGCCGCATGCTGAAGACGTTAGCGCGAGGTGATGCGCCTGTATGCGTGACTTTTGTCCACCTCGACGGATTTGTGCTCTCGCGTCTTGCTTCGGCGCATACGCTCAACTATTGGTCGGTCATGGCCTTGGGCACGGAGAGGTTCGCCTGGTTGTTTTGCCTGAGCTGCACGGTGTTGGTCTGCGGCAGGGGCGCGCGGCGAGCTCCAAGGAGCCGGACCGGTAGCGCCCCTTGGCACCAGCCAGCCACGCCGGCGCTCGACCGCGGCCGGACCACGTCGCTCCCGATTTCGGGTCGCGATAATCGCCGACTGCGAGCCACGGACATAGGCTCCTGCCAACTTCGCCTTTTGGCGGAAGCTGGGTTCGCAGTCGCAGTATCAGCGTCGATCAGAAATCGGTCGCGGTTTATTGCGGTTGCAATCCATTGTGGCGCGCGTCCGTGCCCGGACCACGTTGCGCCGCTTTTCGGGTCGCGATACTTCGCCGCAGCAACTCTCGTGTTGCCCACAGCCTTCACATCGGCCTTCTTCGCATCCTGTTTGCCACCAGCATGCCCACTGATGTCCGCGGACGTCGGACCGTGTTTCTCCATCAACTCATGGATGGTCTTCATTGCTGCCGCTGTTTTCTTTGTCGCGAGTGGGTGTGCCTGTGCTTGCAGTTTTTTCATTCGTGTCTGAATTACTTCCAACGTCGTTGCCATCAGGCGGTCACTTCTTGAATAGGGGCGCAATACGGCACGATCGAGAGCAAAAAGGCTAGGGCCTTCATTTCGCCCGCGGCCGTTGGGTCTGCACAGTGGTGTTGCCTCGTTCAACGTCTCATGCCTTCGTTGCATCGAGATCTGCTCGAAACATGGAATAGTTGCCCCTACTCAAACGTTTTAGAGATGTTCGAACCGATGGCATGCTCCGATGGACACCAGACTACCGAACGACATCCGGCTTGTCGGCGCGAGGCCGCTTGTATTCGCTGCGTCGTTCGCTGACTGCGGCGGCGATGGCGAGGGTAGCGGCGATAGCGGCAGTCGAATAGAACGACACAGGCCTCCTCCGAAACAGTGATGCGGATGTATAGCGGGGATCGTGCCCTGTATCTCAGAACGAGCCAACGGCTCGAATGCCCGTTCCGGTTTCGAAGCTGCTGTAGCGCTCGCGTTGCGTCGAAGTGCGGATCCCCGGCTGGAACGATGGCCGAGCGGATGGACTCCAGACGGCTTTCGATCGGTCGCGCGCCGACGGTTATGTGAATGGGCGAAGACCTTGTGGGTCTACGGGTGGGCATGCCTGATGCGCGATCAGGCCCGTCAGACAACGTGTGCCTGACCTGCAGGCTTTCGCTGTAACAGGTCCAACGCACTGGGGGCAGTCATGACAAGGCGCGCACCGCACGACGATGAACAGGAGTTCGCTTTCTGGCGGTCGGAACCGGATGCAGAAACGGGCGAGAAGAAGCGCATTCTGATTGGGCATCAAGACGTGATGATCCGTGAGTCGCTTACGTTCCTGCTGTCGACGAAGGGATACGAGACGATCCATGCATCAACAATTGGTGAGATTCGCCGATACCTACAATTCTGGAAACCCCACGCACTTCTGTTTGACACGAGGCTGGATCCTGCGCCGCAATATGCCTTTGTGCGGCGGCTTCGCGCAGATGGCTCAACAGCCACGTTACTTATTCTCGCCATGAGCGACATCTGGCCGCTGGACCCGATAGCAGTTTTGAGAAGCGCGGGATTTGACGGGCATGTCCGACGTCCCTGTTCGCTTTGGCGAATAATTGACCTTGTCGAGGGCCACTATCGCCGTCGTTAGCGGACGAGAGCCAGGGGCTCCGTCATGCATGGACGCCCCCGGTTTGCCAAGCTTCACGTTGCGATGGTTCTAAGGTTTTGATTGCAGCCATGCATCCGGACTTCAGTGCCGAGCGCACGCCGGCTGTCCCTGATGGAATATGCTGACGAGGTCCAGATCAAGTTGGCGAGCTTCGTGCCCTTTGACAGAGTTGAGGTTTGACTCGTCACGGTCTGACGTGCGTTGTGTGAAGCGCTACATGCGGGAGTTCGTCAAACGCTGGAATTGATTGGCTACGACAGCCGGTCAGTTGTGGCGAGTCGACGAGACCTACGTGAAGATTCGCGGCAAACGGGCCTATCTCTACCGCGCCGTTGACCGGGCGGGAAAGACGATCGATTTTCGCCTCAGCGCGAGGCGCGACGTGGCGGCAGCAAAGGCGTTCTTCGCGAAGGCAATCACGACTCAGGGACGCGCTCCTGAGACGATCACGCTGGACGGCTACGCGGCATCTCATCGGGTGGTCCGCGATATAAAGGCCGACGGGTCGCTACCCAGGCGAACGAAATTGCGATCCTCGAAGTGCCTGAATAACCTGATTGAGCAGGATCACCGCCACATCAAATCGCGGGTGAACGTGATGCTCGGGTTCAAGCGGTTCCGCAGCGCCGCCGTTATTTTCTCCGGCATCGACCTGATGCATCGGATTCGCAAAAGCCCGTTCGATCTCACCAGCATGCACCTCGAAGATGCCGCTTCGCCCTCGATCTGGATGGCGGTTCTTTCGGCTCGTTGAGGTGCCCGAAGCAAGAACGATTTCTCGTCCGCCTACCGGGTTTGCACCACAGCCGTTTTGGAGAATGTTGCAACGACCGGTTGATTCCGCCCAGCACGCAGGGCTCTGATGTGATGAACGCTCCTTTGCCGTGGAGGCTCTCGTCCAGGATCATGGCGAGGTCCGTTGGACGCTCGAAGTCTGAGTCTTCAACCTGAAAAACGCGCTGCCTGCGCAGGCGCAGGCGTCCGTCAGCATGATGCGGGCGTGGGTCAGACGCGGCGCTATACTGTGGGCCCGTCTACAGGACAAGTAGCCGGCGTGGCGAGACGTCGTGATGCCGTTTCCATGCGGTGTCCGCAAAGCGCGAGCGCCAGCCGGCGAAGACATAAAAAATTGGCTGATCATGATCTGAAGAGGCTGAAAATCGACCGGCCCGCCGTCGCTGCAGGACGGCGGCGCAACTGGATCGCTTACGGGGTCGTCGCGCTGCTTCTCGTCGGTGCGGGGGTTGCCGGCCTCAAGCTGGCCGGTCCGCAGGCCGTCGAAACCACCACCGTGGTGTCCGCTTACCCTTCGCAGACCTACACGCTGCTCAACGCGACCGGCTACGTCGTGCCGCAGCGCAAGGCCGCGGTGGCGTCGAAAGGGCAGGGGCGCCTCGAGTGGCTCGGCGTGCTGGAGGGTACGCGCGTCAAGAAAGACGAGGTGATTGCCCGGCTCGAAAGCGCGGATGTCGAGGCCGCGCTCGCGCAGGCGAAGGCGCAAGTCAAGGTGGCGCAGGCCAATCTCGCGCTGCAGATGGCCGAGCTGAAGAACGCCGAACTCAACCTGCGCCGCACCGCGATACTCGTGCCAAACGGCGCCGCGCCCGCCACCCAGTACGACTCCGATCTCGCCCGTTACGACAAGGCGCGGGCGTCCATCGACAACAGTCGTGCGGCGATCGCGTCGGCGCAGGCCAATGCGCAGGCGGCTCAGGTGGCCGTCGATCAAACCGTGATTCGCGCGCCGTTCGATGGCGTCGTGATCGAGAAGCATGCGAACGTCGGCGACAACATCACGCCGTTCTCGCAGGCATCCGACAGCAAGGGCGCCGTCGTGACGATTGCCGATATGGAAACGCTCGAAGTCGAAGCCGATGTCGCGGAATCGAACATCGCGAAGATCACCGTGAACGAGCCTTGCGAGATCCAGCTCGATGCGCTGCCCGAACTCAGACTGGCCGGCCGCGTGTCGCGCATCGTGCCGACTGTCGACCGTTCGAAAGCAACCGTGCTCGTCAAGGTGCGCTTCGTCGATCGCGATGATCGCGTGTTGCCCGACATGAGCGCGAAGATCGCGTTTCTGACGAAGCCCGTTGCGCCGCAGGACCGGCGGCCGGTGATCGCGGTGCCGCCCGCGTCGATCGTCGAGCGCGACGGCCGCAAGGTCGCCTTCGTGATCAAGGACGATACCGTGCGGGAAGTGTCCGTCACAACCGGCGCGGCGCTCGGCGACCTGGTGGCCGTCAGCGGCGTGCGTCCTGGCGATGTGCTCGTACGCGCGCCGAACGAGCACATCAAGGACGGCGCCAAAGTCACCGTGGTGAAGAAATAGTGTGAACACTGTGGACAACGTGAAGCGCGTGAGCGATACAGCGCCGCTCGTCGAAATCAGGCACCTCGTCAAATCGTACCGGCGCGGCGTTCAGACGGTACCCGTGCTTTCCGACATCACGCTTTCGATCGGCGAAGGCGACTTCATTGCGCTGATGGGGCCGTCGGGATCGGGGAAGAGCACGCTGCTCAATCTGATCGCGGGCATCGACCGGCCAGATAGCGGCGAACTGCGCGTTGGCGGACTCGACATCACGCGGCTGTCGGAGTCGGCGCTGGCGGAATGGCGCGCGGCCCATGTCGGCTTCATCTTCCAGTTCTACAACCTGATGCCCGTGCTGACCGCCTTCGAGAACATCGAATTGCCGTTGATTCTCACGCGCCTGTCGCGCAAGGAGCGGCGCGAGCGCGTGAGCCTCGTGCTCGACATGGTGAATCTGTCGGATCGCGCGCAGCATTACCCGTCGGAGCTTTCCGGCGGCCAGCAGCAACGCGTCGCGATCGCTCGCGCGCTGATCAGCGATCCGACGCTGATCGTCGCCGACGAACCGACAGGCGACCTGGACCGCACGTCCGCCGAGGAGGTGCTGACCATGATGCAGCGGCTTAACCGCGAACTCGGCAAGACCATCATCATGGTGACCCACGACGCGCATGCGGCGGGGGCGGCGAAGGCGCTCGTGCATCTGGAGAAGGGGGAACTGATCGATGGAACCACTCGCTGAGGCACGCCAAGGCCGATCGTCATGTATCTGCTCAAGCTGATCATCAGAAACGCGCTGCGGCACAAGCTGCGCACGTTGCTGACCGTATTCGGACTCCTGATCGCGGTGCTCGCGTACGGGCTGCTGCATACCGTGGTCGACGCATGGTATGCGGGCGCTGCTGCGGCATCGAACGCACGGCTCGTGACGCGCAATGCGATCTCACTCGTCTTTCCGCTGCCGGTGAGTTACGAGAACCGCATACGCGGCGTGAAAGGCGTGACGATGGTCGCGCGCTCCAACTGGTTCGGCGGCGTGTATCGCGAGCCGAAGAACTTCTTCGCGCAGTTCGCCGTATCGGACAACTATCTCGACCTGTACCCGGAATTCATCTTGCCCGCGCAGCAGCGCAACGACTACGAGCGGGACCGCAAGGGCTGTCTGATCGGCAGGCAGCTCGCGAGCCAGTTCGGCTTCAAGATTGGCGACGTGATTCCGATCAAGGGCACGATCTATCCGGGCACGTGGGAGTTTGTCGTGCGCGGCATTCTCGACGGTCGCGACGAATCGACGATTACGCGCCAACTGATTTTTCATTGGGATTACCTGAACGAAACGATACGCAAGACGCCGGGCCGGAAAGCGGATCAGGTCGGGGTCTATGTGCTTGGCATCGCGAGCCCGGACGAAGCTGCTGCGATCTCGCGCAATGTCGACAACGTATTCAGGAACTCGCTCGCCGAGACGCTCACCGAAACCGAGCAGGCGTTCCAGCTTGGCTTCGTGGCGATGTCGAATCAGATCATTGCGGCGATCCAACTGGTGTCCTATGTGGTCATCGTCATCATCATGGCGGTGATGGCCAATGCGATGGCGATGAGCGCGCGCGAACGCACCGTTGAATATGCGACGCTCAAGGCACTCGGTTTCGGCCCGGGATTTCTCGCGTTGCTGATGTTCGGCGAGTCGGTGACGATCGGCGTGGTGGGCGGCGGACTCGGCATACTCGCCACGCCGCCCGCCGCAAGCTTCTTCAAGCAGGCGACAGGAGGCGTGTTCCCGGTGTTCCACGTGTCGCGTGAAACGATGCTGTTGCAGGCGGCATGCGCGCTCGTCGTCGGGTCCGCGGCCGCGATCGTTCCGGCGCTGCAGGCGGCGCGGGTGAAGATCGTCGAAGGCCTGCGGGCTATCGGCTAGGGGCTGACGTGGCGATCCCGCTCTCGTACATCGCTCGCAATCTGTGGACGCGCCGGCTGACCACCGCGCTCACGGCCGGTGGGCTCGCGCTGGTCGTGTTCGTGTTCGCGACTGTGCTGATGCTCGATGCGGGCCTCAAGAAGACGCTCGTGTCCACCGGGGAAAAGGACAACGTCGTGGTGATCCGCAAGGGCGCGGAAACGGAGGTGCAGAGCGCGATCGACCGCGGCCAGGCGAACGTGATCGAAATGCACCCGGCTGTGGCGATCGGTGACGACGGGCGACGCATGGCGTCGAAGGAGTCCGTCGTGCTGATCTCGCTCACGAAGCTCTCCTCGGGCAAGCCATCGAATGTCGTGATTCGCGGGGTCTCGCCCGCGGGCATGAGCTTGCGGCCGCAAGTGAAGCTCGCGTCGGGGCGCGTGTTCAATCCAGGGGCGTCCGAAATTATCGTCGGCAGCAGCATTGCGAAGGGCTTCAGCGGTACGCAGCCAGGCGAGCATTTGCGCTTCGCGCAGCGCGACTGGACGGTGGTTGGCACTTTCGACGCGGGCGGCAGCGGCTTCGATTCGGAAATCTGGGGCGATGTCGATCAGTTGATGCAGTCGTTTCGCCGCACGAGTTATTCGTCGATGGTGGTGCGGCTCGCACAATCCGACCAGTTCGGCGGCTTTAAGTCCGACCTCGACGTCGATCCGCGTCTCGCCGATGAAGCGAAGCGCGAACAGACGTTCTATAGCGACCAGTCGAAGGCGCTCTCGACGTTCATCAACATTCTCGGCTTTACGCTATCGATCATCTTTTCGATAGCGGCGATGATCGGCGCGATGATCACGATGTACGCGTCTGTGGCCAACCGGGTCGCGGAGATCGGCACGTTGCGTGCGCTCGGTTTCAGGCGCATCAACGTGCTCGCCGCGTTTCTCGTCGAAGCGATGCTGCTGGGGCTCGTCGGCGGACTGGTGGGGCTGGGCTGCGCGGCGTTCATGCAGTTCGCGTCGTTTTCGACCACCAACTTCCAGACCTTCGCGGACCTGTCGTTCCGCTTTATCCTCACACCGGCCATCGGCGCGAAGACACTCGCATTTTCGATGGCGATGGGTCTCGTCGGCGGGTTTCTGCCTGCGATGCGCGCGGCCCGCATGAACATCGTCGATGCATTGCGCGCGCGCTGAGCCCATGCAGTCTCACTGATGGCCCTGAACGTCAACGTGGGTTGTTCGCCTTGCTTTCGATTTCGGCGCGCAGACGGTCTTCCTGCGGGGTTCTGATGCAAATAGTCGCTCGGAACGATCTTGTGTCTATAGACAGGAGATCTTATCGAGTGGGGAGGACGGCATTCCAGACGGCCGGAGTAGCCGTGTCTTTGAGTCGCAAACGGGCAAGTCCAAATTGTCCTTTGCGAATGCGATGTATCAACTCGATCCCTGAAATCGCGTTCGCAGCGTTCACGAACCGTTTGAAACCGAGCATGACGTTTCTGGACTTGACGTTACGATGGTCCTCCTCGTCCAGGTTATTGAAATACTTCGAAAATGCTCCAGACCGGCCTGAGCACGTTGATTAGAAAGATCTCAAATGGCGGATTGGGCAAGGTACAGCGTCTGAGCAAGAGTGCGATCCAGGTGAGCCGCCTGGATTCGCAAGCCAAGCGTTGGCCAAAAACAGTTACAGCAGGCCGGAAGGAGACGCCTTTTGCGCTTGTCGGACTGACTGCTCAGGCTGTTGGGCAGCGACGGCCTGTGGTGCTTTGCTACGATGAGCCACCGGCTCAGGCTTCGTACTTGAACGACAAAGACACTCGCGCGCGGTATTCAACGACCTTGCCGCTATCGACCTTCAGGTCGAGCTTGCTGACTTCGGCGACGCGCAAATCACGCAGCGATTTGGCGGCCGTTTCCACAGCCATTCTTGCCGCGTCCTCCCACGAAACCGTGCTGGTGCCGATAATTTCCGTGACACGGTACACTGATTCGGTCTTCTTCTTGGCCATGTTCTCACTCCTTTGGGCTAAGAGGCGCAAGTGACGCCCCGATGATTTGATGATTTCATGATAGGTCGTCTGCGTGGCAGGCGTCGCTGGAATTCGCAGCAGGCGTTGGCTTCCGCCTGCGCTTCGTCGATCCAGAGATGGACGCTGGCTTAACCGCTGGGCCCCCACCTGTTTATCGAGTTGCGGCCGTGCGGGCGTCGCCTTCGGCTAGATTTGTCATGTCGCTATGGGCAAGAATCCGCCGTTAGCGGTCCGTGGCGATATATCTGCTTGAATACTCTCAGCCAACGGCCAGGCTGAATTTATTAAGCGGCAACAGGACTCTTTCACCGGGATCGTGGACGCAGCGTGAGAATCCGCCTACCTCGCCCGCGCAGACATGAGCCCGACAAGCCAGCCACGCCGGACTATGGCCGCAGGCCGGCGTGGCGCGCGGATTGGCCGCGAGCGTCGCATCGCTGGGGCCGACGCTCGCCAGTCCTCGCATGGAGTAAGCAGGCGGCGACAAAGGGGGCAATTGTGGCCGAGTGCGGCTGCGACAGCCAGTTTGGCAAGCCGCGCGAGCACGGTTCCTGAAGCGGTGCAGTAGACCTCGGGGCAGGCTCATTCGGACCGGGACGGGACTACGGACACGCGGCCGCCGCCGCCACATACAGAAAGATCGCGATCACTATCACCGCGGTAAATCCAAGATGGATCGCCAACACCGTTGCCAGAACCGCAGCCACTACCGAAGTGCAGGCGTTGATGCCCCACGCCCAGGGCACGAGCGCTTCGGCGCTGGCGGCAACGCGGCCGAGCCCCAGTGGAAAGGGGATACCCATCGCAAATGCGAGCGGGGCGACGAGCAGTGCAGCGATGGCGATTCTGGTCGGATCGGGTAGGAACATCAGCAGACGGAACAGGGTGGGGAGGATGGCGAGGTAGAGCAGGGAGATAGCGGAGATCGCGAGGATGGTCCTTGTCAGCAGGGGCTGGCGATTCCTGATCCAGCGCGAGGTTGGCTCGGGGCTGAGTAAAAGCGCTTGCTCCCCCTGCAGGCGCTGCGAATATCGGCTTCCCAGTCCGGCAAACGAAAGGAATGCACACAGCACCACCGCAACCGCATAGAGAGGGTGACTCAGGAACAGGATGAATTTCTGGATGAACGCGATTTCGACGAACATGAAGGCGAAACCAATCGCGAGGAAATAGATGGCAACTCGCCGCCCGGATAGTGCCGCCGATGCGGTGGTGTCGCCGGCAAGGGTTGTCGTTGACGGTGACGAACTGAGGGCGAAGCGTTGGCTGCGCCTTATCATCCAGAGCGGAAAGAGGATCAATATCAATGCTGCCAAGGTGGCCTGAAGCAGGGTCGCGATCAGCACCGGGTAACCCCATTCCAGCAAAGGCAGGCCGCCTTGCTCCTTCAAGGCGAGGAGTTCAGGCAGCGAACGCCATCTGAAGAAGTGAAAGAAGTACGGTTTGTCGTCCGTGGCGGGTCGAACGTCGAACTTGTAGCGTGCCCAGAACCTGTCGCGATCGGTGCTCAGTAACGCTTGCGCGGCCTCGAAGAAGTAGGGCTTTTCAAGCACGTTGTAGCGGTTCGCCTCCGCGGCTTGCATCCCTGGATAGTATCCGACGTCGAACGAGCGGGCACGGCAGAAGCCTCGCAAGGCGACGATTTCCGCGGCACTGAACTCCCCGTTCTTGACCAGCAGCGTCGTAGTCTTCCAGCCGCGGATCAGCACGAGCCGGCGGGAGGGCTGTGCCACTCCGGCGTCCTCCATGGCCAGCATCCCCGTCGCAAACAATTTCAGGATGTCGCGTGGCGGTAGCGTGACCCAGCGCGTAATCGCCAGCATGCCACCCGGGTTGAGATGGCGAAGATAGTCCTGGAACGCTTCCACCGTGTACAAATAGCTCTCGGAAAGCGCGTAAAGGCCGGCCGACGAGGCGCTGAACGAATCCAGCAGCGCGACCTGAATGAGATCATAGCGCTCGCCGTGCCCAGCGATGAAGCTGCGCGCTTCGCCGGTAAAGACGCGAACGTTGGGTGCGCTGTATGGCTTGCCGGAGAAATCGGCAAGGCGGCCTTGCACCGCGTCGATCACCTGCGGATTCAGTTCCACCGCGTCGATTGCGCTCGCCTGGTGGTAAAGCGCCTGCAACACATCGGCCCCCGCGCCGCTGCCAAGTACCAGGACCCTGGGGCGCTCCAGCAAGTGGTAAGGAAGCGCGGAGGTGAGGTAGTCCAGATAGCTGAGCGGCTTGCGCTGTCCGTCATAACGATTGAGTGCGGAGAGCCCGTCACCATCGGTAAAGACTCCCAACTGGGGCGGCGGCTCCATGGTCGCGTTGAGGCTGAGTCCCGGTGCGTGGCGCAAAGGAATCAAAGGGCTTTCCACTACAGTGATGAGACCCAGTGGGCTCGAGCGTTCAGCGATCACGTGTGCGTCCCTGATGCGCAGGGTCTGGCTCAATTCCTTGTACTCGGACGGCCGTAGCGCGATCCAGTTGCGTGGCAGGCTGGCCGGCAAAACGGCCGCAGCGCCCAGCAACAGCACCGGCAACCAGTGTCGATGCCAGCGGCACTCGATGCATGCCAGCGCTGCCGCTAACAGACCTACACCGCCCAGAAGTCGGAGCGCATCCGCCGGAGCAAGGGCGAATAGCGCAACGATGACGGCGAGGCTGCCTAATCCGGCTCCGACAATATCAAAACTGTAAATGCGGGGAATCTGGTCATTGAACCGTGTGAAGGTGAGACAGACACTGGTCGCGGCGCAAAAGAAAGGGACGAACAGGAGCAGATAAATCAGGAGAAGGCGCAGCGGCTGCTGCGGATCCCACAGAATCTCGAGGGGGTTGAACGCGACGCGCTGGGCGAGCGCGAAAGAGGCGACCGCGGAAACGCCGAACAGAATGGCACCGCCAGCGAACACGGCGGCAAACCTTGGCGCCAGCCAGCGCTGCGCTAACGCCACCATTGCACCGGCTGCACCGTATCCCAGCAGGGCAATACTGATCATCATGTAGGCAAAGTGGTGCCAAAGGATGATGGAAAACAGGCGCATCAACAGGATCTCGTAGCCGAGCACCGCGGCCGAGAGCAGGGAGAGGGCGAACAAAGGCGCAGAAGGCATGATCGCGCGAATGGCAAAGGATGCGGCACGAAGGACGCGCTTGACCAAAGGCAACGCAGGTGCGCGGGATCACCCTGTCCCTTCGCACGTTCACACCTCATCGCCGAATCAGTGCGCAACCAATGGCACGAATCTGACTGGCAAGATCTGTTTGGTGGAAACCGTTCCGTCGTCCGATTTTTCGATCAGCAGCAGGTACTGGGTCAGAAACTGCGCGCCCACCGGAATAACCATCCTGCCGCCCGGCTTCAATTGCCGCATGAGGGGGGGAGGGACATGGCTGGCAGCGGCGGTGACGATGATGGCGTCGTAGGGCGCGTGGGCTTCCCATCCGTAGTAACCGTCGCCCACCCTGGTTTCCACCTGCTTGTACGCGAGCCGTTGCAGACGCTCCTGCGCCTGCCTTCCCAAGGGTTCGATGATCTCGATCGTATATACGGCTCGTGCCAGTCCTGCCAGGATCGCCGCCTGGTAGCCGGAGCCGGTGCCGACCTCGAGCACGACATCAGTGGGCTTAACCATCATCAGGTCGGTCATCAGCGCAATAATGTAAGGCTGCGAAATGGTCTGGCCATATCCGATCGGAAGCGGCCTGTTCTCGTATGCGTTTTGCTCCTCTTCGGGCGGAACAAACTTGTGGCGAGGCACCTGTTCCATGGCTGCCATCACGCGCGCATCGATGGCATGCCTGCCGGTTTCGGTGCCGGTGTCAGCAGTCAATGCTGCGATATCCATGACCATTCTCGCCCGGCGCGACGCAAAATCGTCAGAGGCGTGAACACCAGAATACAGCCACGCCAATGCGATTGCTGGAATCAGGATGCGCAGCCAGAGCGTGAGTGGTTTCACAATGCGGCTCCGGTTGCCTACCTACCGTAATTCTACGCTCGCGCGCGGCCGGACCCTTGCGTCGAGCGCGTTCGGCCGCCTGCCATGCATCAGGCCGGCCCCCTTTACGTTTGCGAACTGCTTAACGTCCGCATCCTGCGCCAAGTTATTGAGGTATCCCTGAGGTGGAGGCCGGCGTTGCCTGCCCCGATGTTTTTCGGCCGCCAGGTGTTACTCGGTCTCCGGAGACCTTTTGGAAGCAAGCCACGTGGCGCGATCCTCAACAGACCACTTCCCAGGATCGGCACTCGGACGTCGGCAAAAGCCGGTCCTCTATATTAATAGTGTTCGCGGCATACCCGTTGCAGGGGCCAATCCGAACCTATCACTTCGATGGATTGCGGGTAACATACGAGATGCGATGCCTTCGGGTTAGCTCGCGCGGCCAGATTTCCGTTGCCAAGCCGCGACATTTGGGGCACAATCTCGGATTGTTGTATTTTTCGTCGTATTCGTTGGATCGAATTGCGTGGACGCTTTACCCCATAAGGCTTCGCCGGGTGTTTTCGAACCCTTCGGCACCACCAGGTTCAGACTAGTGTTTCGCTGCAGTCAGCGCAGTACAAGGAGTGGTAGTTCAGTCGGTTAGAATACCGGCCTGTCACGCCGGGGGTCGCGGGTTCGAGTCCCGTCCACTCCGCCAGTATCCACGAAAGGCGAACTCCGGTTCGCCTTTTTTATTGCCCGCTGTTGTAAGATCGGGCGTTCTGTTTTTGGCACTCCTCACGCATGCTCGATTTTTTCCGTAATCACAAACGCCTGATGATGTTCATGCTCATCCTCGTCATTGTGCCGGGGTTGGGTTTTGTGGGTATACAAGGTTTCCGCGGCTTCTTTGACGAAAGTGCAAACGTCGCGAGCGTCAACGGTCACAAGATCACTCGCGCCGAGTATGACGACGCAATGCGTCAGCAACTCGACCGCGCCCGTCAGATGCTTGGCGCGCAGTTCGACGCGAAGTCGTTCGATACGCCGCAGCGCCGTCGCGAAATGCTCGACGGTCTGATCGAACAGCGCGTGCTGGCCGATGAAACGCAGCGCCTGCATCTGACCGCATCCGACGACGCCGTGCGCCGTGTGCTGCTCAACGATCCCGTGATCTCGTCGCTGAAAAATCCCGACGGCTCGATCGACGTCGAGCGCTACAAGCAACTGCTCGCGATGCAGGGCATGACGCCCGACCAGTACGACGAACGCGTGCGCTACAGCCTTGCAATGCAGCAGTTGCCCGCGAGCATTCAAGGCAGTGCGTTCACGTCGAAGGTGCTCGCGCAGCATCTGACGGAACTGGCCGAGCAGCAGCGTGAAGTGCAGGGCATTGCGTTCCATCCGCGGGATTATGCGGCGAAGGTCCAGCCGACCGACGCGCAACTGCAAGCGTATTACGATGCGCATCGCAACGAATTCGCGACGCCGGCCACTGCGACGATTCAGTACCTGGTGATGTCGCCGGCAACGCTCGCCGCATCGATCCAACCGAGCGACGCGGATCTGAAAAAGTACTACGACGACAACATCGCGCACTACCGCACGGACGGTGAAGTGCGTGCGAGCCACATCCTGATCTCCGCGCCGAAAGACGCAAGCTCCGCTGACAAGGCCAAGGCGAAACAGAAGGCCGAGGCGTTGCTCGCCCAGATCAAGGCGCATCCGGATCAGTTCGCGCAGATCGCGCAGGCGAATTCGCAGGACCCGGGCTCGGCATCGAAGGGTGGCGATCTGGGGTACTTCGGCCGCGGCATGATCGCGGGCGGCCAGGCGTTCGACGACGCTGTGTTCGCTCTGAAGAAGGACGAAGTCAGCGGCATCGTGCAGACCGACTTCGGCTTTCACATTGTCAAGGTGACGGACGTGAAGCCGGCGGTCACGAAGCCGTTTGACGAAGTGAAAGATCAGATCGCGAAAGACCTGAAGACGCAGTTGGCAGGCAAGGCATTCAGCGACAGTTCGGAAGGCTTCACGTCGCTCGTGTATGAGAAGGCGAAGAGCCTGCAACCGGCCGCCGACAAGTACAAGCTGCAACTGCAGACCGCTACGGTAACGCCGCAGCCGGACCCGAAGCTGCCGCCTGACAGCCCACTGAACAATGCGAAGTTCCTTGCCGCGGTATTCGCGAATGACGCGGCCGTGCAACGCAACAACACGCAGGCAATCGACGTCGGCGGCAACACGTTGATCACGGCGCACGTCACCGACTACAAGGCCGCAGCCGTGCCGGCGTTCGACGCGGTGAAGGACGCGGTGCGTCAGAAGGTGATCGCGGCGCAGTCGAACGAAGCAGCGCATAAGGACGGCGTGGCGAAGCTGGCCGAGCTTGAAAAGTCGAAGGCCACGACCGGTTTCTCGTCGCCGTTGAAGGTGTCGCGCAACGACGCGCAGGGCGTGCCGCCAGCTGCATTGAGCGCAATCTACAAAGCAGATGCGCAAAAATTGCCGGCCTACGTGGGTGTTGACCTCGGCGACGACGGCTATGCGATCTATCGCGTGAACTCGGTGGTGGCGGCAGCGCCTGCCGATCCGCAGCGTCTGGCCGCGGCTCAGCAGCAGATTGCGCAAGTCAATGCGCAGTCCGAAGCCGAGGCGTATGTCGAAGCGCTGCGTGCGCGTTCGAAGGTGAAGTTCTACGGTTCGCTCGACAGCAGCAACGCGCAGGCGAACGACGAATAAGCACTAGCAGAACGAAGCCTGTGCGCAGAACAACAAGGCTAAACCCAACGCGCGCAGACACAGAAAAGCCCCGCAATTTGCGGGGCTTTTTCATTTGACGATCACACGCGCGTCAAACGGCGAGCGGCATTTCGTTACAGGCAGCCGCTGATTGCACTGGTGGCGTTGCTGTCCGCAGCGCCGGCCCCGCGGAAGCCGACCCACGTGCCCTTGCCGGTATACGACGGACGTACCACCGCGGCTGCGCCATTGGGCGGTTGCTGTCCGGGAACATAGACATCCATCGCCTGATCGTTGGCGAGCGTGTTTTGCGAGACGACCTGTTGCTGCGAGCCGTCCGCCCATTTCTGTGCGATGCAGCTGGCCACGGCCTTCGGCGGTTGCTGGCTCTGGCCGACGGATTGAACTCCAGCAGGCGGTTGAGCGGCGCCGGCAGAAATTGCCACGGTCAAAGCGATTAACGGTAGGTATTTCACGTTATCTCCTCAGAAGTCGCTCAGAATCGAGCTGGGTTGCACGGATGTGAAAGTGTCAGAGCGACCGTTGCCATCCGTGTTCCCAAAGTTCTGGAAACAAGTTGTTAGCAAGCTTTTCAGTGCGGCGAACTTGTGCGAAGCAGTGGCTTGACTGCGGGCCACACGTTCTCGAGCAGCACTGGCTGTGCCTGCTGCGTCGGATGGATCTGATCCGCCTGGAACATCTCCGGTTTATCGGCGATGCCCGCGAGCAGGAAGGGCACCAATGGCACCTTCAATTGCTTCGACAATTCGCCGTACATGCCGTGGAACTTCTGGGTGTAGTCCGGGCCGTAATTCGGCGGGACATACATGCCCACCAGTACGACCTTCGCGTGACCTTGCTGAGCCTGCTCGATGATCGTGCGGAGGTTGTCTTCGGTGGTGGGGAGCGGCACGCCGCGCAACGCGTCGTTGGCGCCGAGCTCGACGATCACGATGCTCGGCCTCAGTCGCTGCAGCAGCGCCGGCAGGCGAGCCCGGCCGCCGCTCGTGGTATCGCCGCTGATGCTCGCGTTGGCGACGCTATAATCGAGTCGCTCGTCGGCGAGACGCTGGCGCAGCAATGCCACCCAGCCTGTGTCGCGGGGCAAGCCGTATTCGGCCGAGATACTATCGCCGAGCACGACGATCACCGGCTTGGCGGGTTCCGGCGCATTGGCCGCGCGGACCGGCAAGGGCATTGTAAACAGCGCAGCGGTCGCGACGGCCGAGCCTAGTGCTGTAGTCATCCGCGCCGTTGCGCGCGGGGCTATGGCGAGCACTTTCAACCTACGCTTCACCATGCTAAACAAAACTGATCCAGTCATTGAAGTGCGGGGTTTGTGCAAGAAGGTTAAGGATGCAACGGGCGATCTGACGATTCTCGACGACATCGATCTTGCTATCGCTGCCGGCAGCAGTGTGGCGATCGTCGGCGCATCCGGGTCGGGCAAGTCTACGCTGCTCGGCTTGCTTGCGGGATTGGACAGCGCCAGCTCGGGCTCGGTTCGGTTGCTCGGCCGCGAGCTGACCGAACTGAGCGAAGATGAACGGGCCGCATTGCGCGGCGGCTCGGTCGGCTTCGTGTTCCAGTCGTTTCAATTGATGCCGCATCTGACCGCGCTCGAAAATGTCACCTTGCCGCTCGAGCTTCAGGGCGGCATCGGCACGCGCGAGGCTGCGGCGCGAGCGCGTGCGCTGCTGGAGCAGGTGGGTCTCGGGCAGCGCACCGGTCATTATCCGAAGCTGCTGTCGGGTGGCGAGCAGCAGCGCGTCGCGTTGGCGCGGGCGTTCGTCACGCACCCGGCCATCCTGTTCGCCGACGAGCCGACCGGCAGCCTGGATGCCGCCACCGGCCACGCGGTGATCGATCTGATGTTCGAGATGAACCGTGCGAACGGCGCGACGCTGATTCTGGTCACGCATGATATCGAGCTGGCGCGTCGTTGTGATACGACCGTGACGATCGAGGCGGGACGGCTCGCGTGAACCGGACGCTCGCGCGCGCCGAGGCGCGAGCCGTGAGCATCGATACAAAAGCAAAGCGGGCCGTGTGACGGCCCGCTTTTTCATTGCGGCTCATGGCTGGGCCGTCGAGCCTGGCGCGACAACTTGCGGCAACTCTGCATCGCGCCAAACGATGCAGGGCAACCACGCAACCGCACGCTACTCAAGGCTCACCGACACTGCGGCGCCGCTCACACTCACCGCTTCAACGCCGCGCGCGCCCGCGCGATCAACGTCGACGTCGACGAGTCATGCTTCCTGGCATCCACGCTGGCGGCCGTCAGATCGGCCTCGACCACCTTGCCGAGAATCTTGCCCAACTCGACGCCCCATTGATCGAACGGATTGATGTTCCACACTGATGCCTGCACCAGCACCTTATGCTCGTACAACGCGATCAACGCACCGAGCGAACGCGCGGTGAGCGCGTCGACGAGCAGCGTCGCGGTCGGACGGTTTCCCGGAAACACCAGATGCGGCGCGAGTTCCGGCTTGTCCGGCCCGGCCACTTTTTGGGCTTCCTCGAGCGTGCGGCCGAGCATCAGCGCCTCGCTTTGCGCGAAGCAGTTGGCGAGCAGCTTCGGATGATGGCTGACGAGCGGATGCTCCGGCGTTAGCACTGCGATGAAGTCGATCGGCACGATGGTCGGGCCTTGGTGAAGCATCTGGAAGAACGCATGCTGGCCGTTCGTGCCCGGTTCGCCCCACGTCACGGCGGAAGTCGGATAGTCGACCATCGCGCCATCGAGCCGCGCCGATTTGCCGTTGCTCTCCATCTCCAGCTGCTGCAGATACGACGGCAGGAAGTGCAGCGCTTCCGAATACGGCGCGACCAGATAGCTCTGCGAGCCGAAGAAGTTGCGATACCAGATGCCGATCATGCCGAGCAGCACCGGCAGGTTCTTCTCGAGCGGCGCGTCGCGGAAATGCTGGTCCATCTCGTTGGCGCCGGCGAGCAGTTCGCCGAACTGCTGCGGGCCGACCGCGATCATGATCGACAGACCCACCGCCGACCACAGCGAATAGCGGCCACCGACCCAGTCCCACATCTCGAACACGTTCTCTTGCGCGATGCCGAACTTGACCACTTCGGAAGGATTGGCCGACACGCCGACGAAGTGCTTCGCGAGCGCGCTTTCCGGGCAGCCTTTCTGGATGAACCAGTCGCGCAGCGAGCGCGCGTTGGTCATGGTCTCGAGCGTGGTGAAGGTCTTCGAGACGATGATCGCGAGCGTCTCTTCCGGGTCGATCTGCTGCATCACGTTGTACAGATCGGCGCCGTCGACGTTCGACACGAAGTGCGTGGCGATGTCCGGGGTGGCGAGGTGATGCAGCGCGTGCACGACCATCTTCGGCCCGAGGTCAGAACCGCCGATGCCGATGTTGACGACGTAGCGAATCCGTTTGCCGGTGTAGCCGGTCCATGCGCCGCTGCGCACCTGGTCGGCGAACGCGGCCATCTTCGCGCGCTCGGCCTGCACCTGGGCGAAGAACGGCGCTTTCGGATCGGTCGCGCGCAACGCGGTATGCAACGCGGCGCGCCCTTCGGTCGGGTTGACCACGTCGCCTGAGAACATCGCGTCGCGGCGCTTTTCGACGCCGGCTTCGCGCGCGAGTTGCACGAGCAGTTGCAGGGTTTCAGCGGTCACGCGGTGCTTCGAGAAATCGGCCGCGAGACCGCCGCCGGCGAACGTGAAGCGCTCGGCACGGGTAGGGGCGGGATCGTTCTCGGGGGCGAACCAGTCGCGCATGTGCGCATCGCGAATTTTCTCGTAATGCGTTTGCAGCGAGGACCAGGAGGGGAGCGAGTTCTGGGTCATAGCGTCCGTCTAACCAAGGGGCACGAAGGGAGGCGCGCGCATGAAGCGCTGCCGGGGATGATGCAGCGAGGCTGTTAGAACGATGCCGCGCGGCCGGATTCGCGCATGGGCGCCGGTAAGGCTCCGACGGGCCGCCATCCGGCGCAGGCGTCCGTTGAAGTCTCGCCGCCGCCCGCGATCGATCCGACGCGCGGCGCAGTTAATCAGTATAGCGGCGTTGCGTGGCAGGCTGTAGCCGTTTGGCTTCAGTGCGCAAAGGTTGGGATGGGTGTGTCATGCGTGCGCGGGCGGATAGAACAGGCGGTTAAGCAAGGTCCGCACCATCGGCGCGAGTTCGCCCGCCGTCAGGCCGGCTGGGCCGTGGCCTTGCGCGCTGAGGGTGTCGGCGGCGAGGCCGTGCAGATAGACGCCCGCCAGCGCCGCTTCGTAGCGTGGCAGATGTTGCGCGAGCAGCGCGCCGATGATGCCGCCGAGCACGTCGCCGGTGCCGCCCGTCGCGAGCGCGGCATTGCCGGTCGGATTGATCGCGAGGCGGCCGTCCGGCGCGGCGATGATCGTGCCGGTGCCTTTCAGCACCACCACGCTGGCAAAGCGCGCGGCCAGCGCGCGGGCCGCGCCGAGCCGGTCGCGCTGCACGCCAGGCGCGTCGCTGCCGAGCAGGCGCGCGGCTTCGAGCGGATGGGGCGTGAGGATGCACGGGTCGCCTTGCACGCCGCGCGCGGTGAGTTCGGCGGCGAGCGCGGGGTCTTTCGCGATCAGGTTCAGCGCATCCGCGTCGAACAGCTTCGGCACGTCGAGCTGCAGCACGTCGTGCATCACCCGCGTGGCGGATTCGCGATGCCCCATTCCGCAGCCGACCGCGAGCGCGTCCATCCGGTCGAGCGGCAGGTCACCGAGCGCATGCAGCATCAGTTCGGGATGCGGCGGATCGTAGGGCGGGGCGCCGTCGCCCAGCAGCGCGACGTGCACCTTGCCCGCGCCGCTGAAGAGCGCCGCGCGCGACGCGAGGATCGGCGCGCCGCACATGCCGGTGTCGCCGCCGACCACCGCGAGGCTGCCGAAGGTGCCCTTGTTGGTCGCGAAGTCGCGCGGCGGCAGGAACGCGGCGAAAAGCTCGGGCGCGTTCAGTTGCACGGTCGTGCGCTGGCTGCTGTCGACGCCGATCGGTGCGACCGTCACGGCGCCGGCAAGGTCGCGGCCCTGCGCGGTGAACAGACCCGGCTTCGCGCCGATGAACGTGATCGTGTGGGTCGCGTGGACGGCGGCGCCGTCGCCATCGCCGACGATCGTGCCGGTGTCGCTGTCGAGGCCGCTGGGGACGTCGAGCGCGAGCACGCCGCCTTTCCTGGGCCGAGCCTTCGCGCGTTGCGACAACTGCCGCGCGACGCTTGCGAACACGCCTTCGAGCGGCCTCGTGAGGCCGATGCCGAACATCCCGTCCACGAGCCAGCGGTAGCCGTCGAGCGACGCCGGCGGCGCCGTGGTGATCGGCACGCCCGCGGCGCGGGCCGCGTCGAGCGCCCAGCGCGCGTCGTCCGGTTTCACTTCGACCGGCATGCACAGTTCCACCGCGATGCCGGCGTTATGCAGCCCGGTGGCGAGGACCAACGCGTCGCCGCCGTTGTTGCCGGGGCCGGCGATCAGCCACACGCGCTGCTTCGAGCGCGCGACCGATGTGTCGCGGGCGATCTGTTCGTCGAGGAAGCTCGCGGCCGACTGGCCCGCGCGCGCCATCAGCGTGTGCGACGGCAACGCCGCCGCGGCTTGCGCTTCCGCGATCCGCAGGTCGGTGAGCGTGAGCAGGGGCAGCGCGCGCTGGTGCGGGTCGATGAGCGTCGGGGGAGCGTTTTCGGCGTCTGTCATGGCGAGGCCTGGCGGTTCGTCCGGTTGGTCCCTGTTGGTCCCGGTCGGTCCGGTGCGGGGCGGGAAGCTTGGGAACCGCTATGTTAGTGCCGATACAGGCGCCGCGGGCGGCTCTTTCAGCCCGCTCGCGAGCGGGCTGAAATCAGGCCGCGCGAGGGCCGTAAGCAAATTGCCGCTCACACCGGACTTTACGGGAAGCGGTCCGTGCGCAGCGCGGCCAGCGTGTCGTCAGGCAAACCCGGCGCGTGGCCCGACAGCAGATCGGCGACCAGCTTGCCCGCGCCGCAGGCCAGGCCCCAACCCGCAGGGCCATGGCCCACGTTGACGAACAAACGCGGATGCAGCGCGTTGCCGATCACCGGCATGCCGTCCGGCGACAGGAGCTTGACGCCTTCCCATGGCAGCGCCGCCGAAATCCGCGCGGCGCCCGGAATCCAGTCGTGCGTCGCCTGGCCGAGCAGCGCGAGCGCTTCCTTGGTCACGGCTTCGCCCAACGGCTTGTCGATCTGGCCGGCGCTTTGCAGCACCGCGCCCCCGGCGATCCGCAGCCGATGGTTCATCCGGCTGATGCCGATCCGCTTGACCGCGTCGACGATCGCCACGTGCGGCGCGCATTCCTCATGCGCGATCGGCGCGACCAGCGTGTGCAATCGCAGCGGATGCAGCGGCAGCCGCAAGCCGACGCGCTCGAGCAGCGCAAGGCTGCCATGACCGGCGGCCACCACGACCGCGTCGGCATGGATCACTTCGACTTCACGCGAACGGGCGGCCGCACCGGCGCGCGGCGCCAGCTCCACGGACGCGCGCTGGCCTTCGAGGCGGATCGCCGAGACCTCGCAGCCCAGCATGAATTGCACGCCGCCTTGCGAGTCGAGGGTCTGCTTGATGAGCTTGGCGAACAGCGGACAGTTCGCCGTCCGCTCCCGCTCGAACAGCACGCCGCCGGCGAATTCCGGCTCGGTGCGCACCGAGTGCTCATACGCGGCGCATTCGGCAGGCGTCAGCACGTGATGCGGCACTTCGTACTGGCGCAGGAGGTCGAGCGCGGGCCGGGTCTGCTCCCATTCGTGCTCGGCGCGCACCAGGTGGAGCAGCCCGCTCGTCTGTTCGAATTCGAGCCCGAAGCGCGATTCCACGTCGGCCATCGCGTCGCGCGACGCTTCGATCAGCGGGCGCAAGCGGCCATACTGGCGGGCGAACGCCTCCGGTTCCTGCAACGCGGCTAGCTGCTTGACGAACTGACGCGCCGCCCCGTTGAAGCCGATTTTGTTGATGACGCCGTTCTTTGCGTTCTGGCGGCTCGCGAGGAAGGTCGGGCCGAACCAGACGTCGAGCGGGGTCGGCAGGACATTGCCGCCGTGGCCGTAGGTCGCGCCCTGCGCAACGGTGGCGTGGCGCTCGACGACGCAGACTCGATGGCCGGCCGCGCGCAGGTGATAAGCGGTGGCGACGCCCGCGATCCCGCCGCCAATGACGATGACATCCATGGTTTGATTCGAATTGCCCGACGGGACGCCGAAGCGGCGCATTCCCGTTGAGCGTGGCATGCGGCGCGCTGCCCGGCATGGCTCGGGCGGCTCGCGCCGATCTGGTGAAAGGGCGAATGATAGCAGTCAAACCGCCGTCGCGGCCACGCGCCGCGCATCCCCCGGCGGCGCCCGCGCGCGGACCGAAAGCGCACCGCCAAGCCCGCTGGAAGCCTGTTCCCGGGGTATAATCCCGGACTTCCTTTCCGCCTCACGTCGCCTGCATGCGCGACTTCTCGGCATCACTGAGCGACGCAACGTCAAGTCCATGGCCCACTTCTCGTGTTTCCCCGGCGCTTCGGCCCTTTCCGATTTCCGTCAAACCCGCCTGCTCGAAACGCTCACGCGCATCGACCCGAATATCACCGGCGTACGCGGGCAATACCTGCACTTCGTCAACGCGCAAACGCCGCTCTCCGCTGAAGACACCGCGAAGATCGAGGCGCTGATGCACTACGGCGATCCGCTCGAAGCAGGCAAGGAGCGCGGTGCCGCCGAAACCTTCCTCGTGGTGCCACGTTTCGGCACGGTGTCGCCGTGGGCCAGCAAGGCCACCGACATCGCGCATCTGTGCGGGCTCACGCAGGTGCGCCGAATCGAGCGCGGCGTCGAGTACACGGTCACGCTGAAAAGCGGCCTGCTGGGCGGCAAGAAGGCGCTCTCCGACGAAGTCCGCGCGGCCGTCGCCGTGGCGCTGCACGACCGCATGACCGAAAGCGTGTCGCCCTCGCGCGACCACGCGCTGCATCTGTTCGACGAACTGCCGGCCAAGCCGCTGCAAACCGTCGACGTGCTCGGCCACGGCCGCGGCGCGCTGGAAACCGCGAACACGGAGCTGGGCCTCGCGCTCGCCGACGACGAAATCGACTACCTGGTCGACGCGTTCACGAAGCTCGGCCGCAACCCGACCGACGTCGAACTGATGATGTTCGCGCAGGCCAACAGCGAACACTGCCGCCACAAGATCTTCAACGCGGACTGGACCATCGACGGCGAGAAGCAGGACATCTCGCTGTTCAACATGATCCGCAACACCGAGAAGCTGAACCCGCAAGGCACGATCGTCGCGTATTCGGACAACTCGGCGATCATGGCGGGCGGGATGGCCGAGCGCTGGTTCCCGCGCGCGCCGGCCGAGCCCGGCGCGATGCCGGAGCACTACCGCCGCAGCGTCGAACTCACGCACACGCTGATGAAGGTGGAGACGCACAATCACCCGACCGCGATCTCGCCGTTCCCGGGCGCCGCAACCGGCGCGGGCGGTGAAATCCGCGACGAAGGCGCGACGGGTCGCGGCGCGCGTCCGAAGGCGGGTCTGGCGGGCTTTACGGTGTCGAACCTGGAATTGCCGGACGGCGTCGAGACTTGGGAAAACGCGCGCGACGCCGCGCAGCCGCTCGCGCACCGCAATCCGGCCGACCAGCACGACGCCTATGGCCGTCCCGACCGCATCGCGTCGCCGCTGCAGATCATGATCGACGGCCCGCTGGGCGGCGCCGCGTTCAACAACGAATTCGGCCGGCCGAATCTGGGCGGTTATTTCCGCGCTTATGAACAGAACGTCGCGGGCCTGGTGCGCGGCTATCACAAGCCGATCATGATCGCCGGCGGCATCGGCAACATCTCGGACCAGCACACGCACAAGCACGATCTGCCGGAAGGGTCGCTGCTGATTCAGATCGGCGGCCCCGGCATGCGCATCGGCATGGGCGGCGGCGCCGCCAGCTCGATGGCGACCGGCACCAACACCGCCGAACTCGACTTCGACTCGGTGCAGCGAGGTAATCCGGAAATCGAACGCCGCGCGCAGGAAGTCATCAACGCTTGCTGGCAGCTCGGCGACAAGAACCCGATCCTGAGCATTCACGACGTGGGCGCGGGCGGTTTGTCGAACGCGTTCCCGGAAGTGGTGGACGGCGCAGGCAAGGGCGCGCTGTTCGAGCTGCGCAAGATCCAGCTTGAAGAGAGCGGCTTGTCGCCGCGCGAAATCTGGTCGAACGAAGCGCAGGAGCGCTACGTGCTGGCGATCGCGCCGGCCGATCTGCCGGCCTTCGAAGCGATGTGCAAGCGCGAGCGCTGCCCGTTTGCGGTGATCGGCACGGCCACCGCCGAGCGTCAGCTGAAGCTGATCGACTCCGAACTGAACGACGCCGCCGCGCATCAGCCGGTCGATATGCCGATGGAAGTGCTGCTCGGCAAGGCGCCGCGCATGCATCGCGATGTCAAGCGCGTCGAGCAGCGGCTCGAACCGGTGGACGTCACCGGCCTCGCGTTGCCGGACGTCGCGCAGAGCGTGCTGCGCCATCCGACGGTCGCGAGCAAGTCGTTCCTGATTACGATCGGCGACCGCTCGGTGGGCGGCACGACCGCGCGCGACCAGATGGTCGGCCCGTGGCAAGTGCCGGTGGCCGACGTGGCGATCACGACCATGGACTACGCGGGCTTCCGCGGCGAAGCAATGACGATGGCGGAGCGCACGCCGCTCGCGGTCATCAACGCGCCGGCGTCGGGCCGCATGGCGGTCGGCGAGGCCGTCACGAACATCGCGGCCGCGCCCATTGATTCGCTCGACAAGCTGAAGCTGTCGGCGAACTGGATGGCCGCGTGCGGCGCGCCGGGCGAAGACGCGGCGCTCTACGACACGGTCAAGGCGATCGGCATGGAACTGTGCCCGGCGCTCGGCATCAGCATTCCGGTCGGCAAGGATTCGCTGTCGATGCGCACCAAGTGGGAAGACCGTGGCGTCGCGAAAGAAGTGGTCGCGCCGGTCTCGCTGATCATCTCGGCGTTCGCGCCGGTCGAAGACGTGCGCAAGCAGCTCACGCCGCAACTGCGCCGCGTGGGCGATGTCGGCGACTCGGTGCTGATCGCGATCGACCTCGGCCGCGGCAAGCATCGTCTGGGCGGCAGTATCCTCGCGCAGGTCACGCAGCAGGTCGGCGACACGGTGCCCGACATCGACGATCCTGAAGACCTGAAGCGCTTCTTCAACGCCATCCAGGTGCTCAATAGCGACGGCAAGCTGCTCGCTTATCACGACCGCTCGGACGGCGGCCTGTGGGCGACGGTGTGCGAAATGGCGTTTGCGGGTCATGTCGGCGTGTCGCTGAACGTGGACATGCTGATACTCGATCCGCATCACGAATCCGATTACGGCGACGCGAAAGACTGGGCGAAGCAGACCAGCGGCCGTCGCGAAGACCGCACGATTCGCGCGCTCTTCAATGAAGAACTCGGCGGCGTGATCCAGGTGCGCGCGGCGGACCGCGACGTGGTGCTGGTCGCGTTGCGCGAACACGGGCTGTCGGCGTGCTCGCATGTGATCGGTAAGGTCACTGAGCGCGACATGATCGAAATCTATCGTGACGCAAAGAAGATCTACGAAGCGTCGCGCACCGAACTGCATCGCACGTGGAGCGAAGTGAGCTGGCGTATCGCGCGTCTGCGCGACAACCCGGCTTGCGCTGACGCGGAATACGACGCACTGCTGGATGCCGCCGATCCGGGCATCACGCCGGTGCTGAGCTTCGATCCGGCTGAAGACGTCGCCGCGCCGTTCGTCGGCAAGAGCGCGCGTCCGCGTGTGGCGATCCTGCGCGAGCAGGGCGTCAACTCGCACCTCGAAACGGCCTACGCGTTCGACCGCGCCGGTTTCGACGCGCACGACGTGCACATGAGCGACCTGCTCGCGGGCCGCGCGAACCTGGCGGACTTCGCCGGCGCGGTGGCGTGCGGCGGCTTCTCATACGGTGACACGCTGGGCGCGGGGGAAGGCTGGGCGAAGGCGATCCGCTTCAACGCGCAACTTGCCGACATGTTCGCCGCGTTCTTCGGCCGCGAAGACACGTTCGCGCTCGGCATCTGCAACGGCTGCCAGATGATGAGCAGCCTCGCGTCAATGATCCCGGGCGCCGAGGCATGGCCGAAGTTCACGCGCAACAAGTCGGAGAAATTCGAAGCGCGCTTCTCGCTGGTCGAAGTAGAGGCGTCGCCGTCGATCTTCTTCGCCGGCATGGAAGGCTCGCGCATTCCGGTGGCGGTCGCGCACGGCGAAGGCTATGCGGACTTCTCGCAGCAAGGCGATGCGTCGAAGGTAGCGGTGACGATGCGTTACGTCGATCACCGAGGACAAGCGACCGAGCAATATCCGTTCAACCCGAACGGTTCGCCGAACGGCATCACGTCGGTCACGACCGCCGATGGCCGCTTCACGGTGCTGATGCCGCACACCGAGCGCGTGCATCGCGCGGTGCAGATGAGCTGGCATCCGGAAGGCTGGGGCGAGGGCGGCACGGACGCGAGCCCGTGGATGCGCGTGTTCCAGAACGCGCGCCGCTGGTTGGGGTGATCTGGCGCGGGGCCACCGCTTGTTTTGCGGTGGCGGCCTTGTTGTGCGGCTCGCGCTGGTGTGGTTGACACTACGCTTCGCACAAGGCGAAAAGCCGCGGCACCAAAAACCTCAGCAACAAAAAAGCCGCCCACGGGCGGCTTTTTTGCTTTCAGACTTCAGACCAGGCGGTCACTCGACAACCCGCTTATTGAATCTTCGCATTCTTGCGCAGACCTTCTTCGAACGCCTGCAGCTTTTCCTGCTGGATCTGCTGCACGATCTGCGGGCGCACCTGCTCCAGCGGCGGCGGCGTGGTGTCGCGCACGTCGTCGACACGGATGATGTGCCAGCCGAATTGCGTATGCACCGGCGTGTCGGTCATCTGGCCTTTCTGCAGATGCGTGGCCGCGTCCGCGAATTCAGGCACGTAGGCCTTCGGGTCCGACCAGTCGAGGTCGCCGCCGTTCTTGCCCGATCCCGGGTCCTTCGAATATTGCTTGGCGAGCTCTTCGAAGCTCGCGCCACCCTTGATCTTCGCGATCAGGTCCTTCGCCTGCTGCTCGTTGTCGACGAGGATGTGGTGCAGGTGATATTCCTTGCCGCCCGCGTCCTTGATCAGCGCGTTGTAGCGCGCGGTGACCTCGGCGTCGCTCGGCTGGTTGTTCTTCACGAAGTCTTCGATCAGCGCGCGCAGCACGACGGTTTGTTGGGCGACGGCGATTTGCGCCTTGATGTCCGGACGATTCGGCAGGCCGCGGCGCAGCGCTTCCTGCATCAGGATCTCGCGGTTCACCAGTTCTTCGCGTACCGCCATTTGCAGCTGCGGCGTGTTTTGCTGGCCCTGATGAACCAGCTGGTCGATCAGCGCATCGGCGCGCGCTTTCGGAATCGGGGTGCCGTTCACGACAGCGATGTTCTGTGCAAATGCAGGTGCGGCCGCAAACGCAGCCAGCAATACCCAAAGGCGGGTTTTCTTCAAGGTCATCGGAAGTTCCTAGCGGGGCAACAAAGCAAATTCTTCGGGCGTATACGCCGTGATCGCAAGGGCATGAATGCCGCGCTGCATGCCATCGGCCAGCGCATCATACACCATGCGATGCCGCGCTACGCGGGCCTTGCCGGCAAATGCGACAGCCACGATCGTGACACTGAAATGACCGCCGGCAGTGGCTCCCGCGTGGCCCGCGTGCTGTGCGCTGTCGTCGGTGATGCGAATCGACTCGACTGGCGCGAGCGCGGCGGTCAGGCGCGCCTCGATCAGCGCGGCGCGCTCGGCGGTGGTGGCGTGCATGAACATATCGTTCGTCATGTCATTCTTCCTTCATGTACTTCGCAAGCCACAAACTCTGTCCGACGATGAACACCAACAGGCATCCGGTCGCGCCGAACAGCTTGAAATTGACCCATTGGTCGGTCGTGTAGTGATACGCGACGAACAGATTGACGAGCCCGAGCAGCACGAAAAACACCGCCCATACGATATTCAACTTCCCCCAGATCGCGTGCGGCAGCGTGATCTGCTTGCCCATCATCGCTTCGATCAGGTTCTTGTTGAAGCCCAGTTGCGAGACGATCAGCGCGACGGAAAACGCCCAGTACAGCACGGTCGGCTTCCACTTGATGAAGGTGTCGTTGTGCAGCACGAGCGTGGCGCCGCCGAACACCGTGACGACGCCGAGGCTCACCCACAGCATCGGATCGACCTTGCGGTGGCGGAAGGCCACCCACGCAATCTGCACCAGCGTGGCGACGATCGCCACTGCCGTCGCCGTGAAAATGCCCCATATCTTGAAGGCGACGAAGAACAGGATGATCGGGAACAGATCGAACAGGAATTTCATTATCTGGTCGGGAATTCGCAGAGTGAGTCGAAGGTGATAGCGCGGTGCGAAGCGCCCGGTGGTGATCGCCGTGTCAAGCCGCCATGGCTAACGGACGGCTTACCGGGCTGTTCGCCGCGAGCCTGCCGCGCGAGAGGCAAGCCCGCAGGTTGGATCAAGGACGTCGCGGCCGCCGGCGCGCCCGATGGCGCGCGCCTGCCGGCAACGCGCCGGACTTCGCACAGCGTTACTTGGGCTCGAATTGTAACGCAGCCGAATTGATGCAGTAACGCAGACCGGTCGGCGCCGGGCCGTCTTCAAACACGTGGCCTAGATGCGCGCCGCAGTTCTTGCATTGCACTTCGATGCGCAACATGCCATGCGAGCGGTCGGTTTTCTCCGCGATCACCTCGCCGTTGATCGGCTTGAAGTAGCTCGGCCAGCCGCAGCCGGCGTCGAACTTGGTGTCCGATTCGAATAGCGGCGTGCCACAGCACACGCAGTCGTAGATGCCGCGGTCCCAATGATCGTGGTAGCGGCCGGTGAACGGGCGCTCGGTGGCCGCGTGGCGGGTCACCTGGTATTCGATGTCGGACAACTGTTTGCGCCACTCGGCGTCGTCTTTCTGCACGGTGGGGGCATCGGGGTTCAGGTCGTCGGGCTTGTTCATGGTCGGTTCCTGTCTCGGGCTTGTTTTGGGGGTTGCCTGTATGCGGGCCGGGTTCGGCGTTCAGTCAGCGTTCAGTCGGCTTTCGTTAAGGCTTCGGTCGACGTTCGTTCACGCTTCATCGCGGCTCGAATCGCGGCTTTACGGTTCACTCTGCTCATCACACGGAATCAGGCGCACTTCAGCGTCTCGCAGACGCGTCACGACGAGCAACTCACTTCCAGCGAGCTTGCCCAGTCGGGCGGCAAGCCCGCATAGGCTTCGTGCTCGGGCTGTTCGTCGAACGGGCGGCGCAGCACTGCCGCCAGACGCTCCACTTCGGAAAAGTCCTTCTCTTTCGCGCGGCGGATCGCCGTTTCCGCCAGATGATTGCGAAGTATGAATTTGGGGTTCACACGGTTCATTGCAATGGCGCGCGCGGCGTCGTCGCGTGTTTCTTCGGACAGCCGCGCGCGATAGTCGTTCGCCCACGCATCGAACGCGGTGCGATCGAGAAAGAGGTCGCGCACCGGCGCATCGCCGCTCGCGTCGTGTTTCGACACGCGCGCCAGATTGCGGAAGGTCAGCGTGAAATCAGCGCGGTTCGCGTGCATCACTTCGAACAGGCGATTGATCAGCGTGTCGTCGCCGTCGCGCCCGTGTTCGAGGCCGAGCTTCGCGCGCATGCGCCGCTCCAGTGCCGGCGCGAACCGCTCCTTGAAACCGCCGAGCACGCGCTGCGCGTCTTCGATCGCCTTGTCGCTGCGCACGCTTTCGTCGTGCTGTTCGCCGAGCAGGGGCAAGAGCCCCTGCGCGAGGCAAAACAGATTCCAGTAGGCGATCTGCGGCTGCATCCGGTACGCGTAACGGCCTTGCGAATCGGAGTGGTTGCAGATGTAGCCGGCGTCGAAGCCGTCCATGAAGCCGAACGGACCGTAATCGATCGTGAGGCCGAGAATCGACATGTTGTCGGTATTCATCACACCGTGACAGAAGCCGACCGCCTGCCACTCGACCATCAGGTCGGCGGTGGACAGCACCGCTTCGTTCAGCAGCGCAAGATACGGATCGTCGGCTTCGCGGCAATGCGGATAGAAACGCTCGATCACATGATCGGCGAGCGCCCGCAACGCGTCGACGCGATCGTTCGAATAGAAGTGCTCGAAGTGACCGAAGCGCACGAAGCTCGGCGCCACGCGTGTGACCACGGCGGCGGTTTCGACAGTCTCGCGCCGCACCGGCTGATCGGAGCCGATCACGCACAGCGCGCGGGTGGTCGGAATGCCGAGGTGATACATCGCTTCCGAACAGAGAAACTCGCGGATCGACGAGCGCAGCACGGCGCGACCGTCGCCCATGCGCGAATACGGCGTGCGTCCCGCGCCCTTGAGCTGTAGCTCGAAGCGCTGGCCGTCGTGTTCGATTTCACCGAGACCGAGCGCGCGGCCATCGCCGAGCTGGCCAGCCCATACGCCGAACTGATGGCCCGAGTACACCGATGCATAAGGCAGCACTTCGGCCGGCCACTCACGCGTCGCGTTGCCGCAGAACAGTTCGGCGAAGCCCGGAACGTTGCGAAGCTCAGGCGCGAGACCGAGCAGTGCTGCGGTCTCCGTGGAGAAGCCGACCATGTACGGCGCGCTAAGCGGCGCGGCGGGCAGACGTGTGAGAAACGCGCTGCCGAGCTGCGCGAACGCGCTCGGCGGGGGAGTGACAAGAGCGTTGGAAAGATCCGTTAAAGCTTCGGATAGCCCTGCAATGCTTGGGGAAAACGACATGTTGAGCGCCTCTGGATTAACCGATATTGTAAGTCCGCGCCCGCGGAGCTGCTGGACGGCCTTTGGACGATGCTGCATCCCGATGTGGTACCCCGCTGTCATACCTATCTGTCGCCGGCTTTGCGGATTTCGCTGCCGCGCAGTCAGACACGCCCAATCGGCTCCCGGACCGCAACCCTATCGAAAACAGACAAGCCGAGGAGACCCCGCTTTATGACGACGCCGCTGCTGGGCCAGATGATGGACGTCCCACTCACCGTGTCCTCGTTGCTCGCGCATGCCGCGCGGCATTTCGGCAGCACGGAGATCGTCTCGCGGCGCATCGAGGGCGACCTGCACCGCTACACCTACCGCGATTGCGAGAAGCGCGCGAAGCAGCTCGCGCAGGCGCTGATCGCGCTGGGCGTCGAACCCGGCGAGCGGATCGCGACGCTCGCGTGGAACGGCTACCGGCATCTGGAAACGTACTACGGCACGACCGGCTTCGGCGCCGTCTGCCACACGGTCAACCCGCGTCTCTTTCCCGACCAGATCGCCTACATCGTCAATCACGCCGATGACGCCTACGTGCTGTTCGACACCACGTTCGCGCCGCTCGTCGACGTACTCGCGCCGCAATGCCCGAAAGTGCGCGGCTGGATCGCGCTGGCCGACGACGCGCATCTGCCCGTCATGCAAACGCAGGTGCTCAGCTACGAGACGCTGATGGACGCGCAGGACGGCAACTTCGAATGGCCGTCTATCGACGAGCGCCAGGCGTCCTACCTTTGTTATACGTCGGGCACCACGGGCAATCCGAAGGGCGCGCTGTATTCGCATCGCTCGACGGTGCTGCATGCGTTCGGCGCGTCCTTGCCCGATGCGATGAGCCTGTCCGCGCGCGATTCGGTGCTGCCTGTCGTGCCGATGTTCCATGTGAACGCGTGGGGCATTCCGCACGCCGCGCCGTTGACCGGCGCGAAACTGGTGTTCCCCGGCAAGGACCTCGACGGCAAGTCGCTCTACGAGCTGATGGAAAGCGAACGCGTCACGTATTCGGCCGGCGTGCCGACTGTGTGGCTCGGCTTGCTGAACTATCTGCGCGACGCGGGCGTGAAGTTTTCGTCGCTCGAGCGCACGGTGATCGGCGGCTCCGCGTGTCCGCCGGCCATGCTGCAAACGTTCGAGGATGACTACGGCGTGCAGGTGATCCACGCGTGGGGCATGACCGAAATGTCACCGCTCGGCACCCTGTCGAAGCTGACCTGGGAGCAGAGCCAGCGGCCGCTTGCCGAGCAGCGCAAATTACTCGAAAAGCAGGGCCACGCGATGTACGGCGTCGACATGAAAATTGTCGGTGAGGACGGGCGCGAACTGCCGTGGGACGGCGTCGCGTTCGGCGATCTGCATGTGCGCGGGCCGTGGGTGATCGACCGGTATTTCCACAAAGACGACTCGCCGCTCGTGGACGGATGGTTCCCGACCGGGGACGTCGCCACCATCGACCGCGACAGCTTCCTGCATATCACCGATCGCTCGAAGGACGTGATCAAATCCGGCGGCGAATGGATCAGCTCGATCGATATCGAGAACGTCGCGATCGCGCATCAGGCGGTCGCGGAAGCGGCATGCATCGCGTGCGCGCATCCGAAGTGGACCGAGCGTCCGCTGCTGGTGGTCGTCAAGCGAGCGGGCTTCGATGTCACGCGCGAGGAACTGCTCGCCTTCTACGAAGGCAAGGTCGCCAAATGGTGGATTCCCGACGACGTCGCGTTCGTCGACGAACTTCCGCATACCGCCACCGGCAAGCTGCTGAAGCTGAAGCTGCGCGAAGCTTTCCGCGACCACGTGCTGCCGTCCGCACTCGACGATGAGCAGTGTTGCCCGCTTGCCAGGGGAAACCCTGCGTAGAGATAAATTGAACGATCGTGCTTTTCTGTGTATCCTGCCTGCAGACCCAGGAATACTCCGTCGGCTGCAAAGTCGACCAATGAGCTGGAAAATGAGCCGACTCAGCAACCTGGACGGCCGGCGCGCAACGCGCCGTCCTAATCGCATGATAGGTATGGATCGCATGGAGGCAGGCAGATGGCAGTGAATTACACAACCCAAGACGGCGTGGCCGTCATCACGCTGAACAATCCTCCGGTGAACGGCCTCGGCCTGTCGACGCGGGCGGGCATCGTCGAGGGAATCGAGCGCGCGCAGAACGATCCAGCCGTCAAGGCCATCGTGCTGACCGGCGCGGGCAAGGCTTTCTCGGGCGGCGCCGACATCACCGAATTCAACACGCCGAAAGCCACTCAGGAGCCGACGCTCGCCACGGTCATCAAGATCGTCGAAGGCAGCGCGAAGCCGGTGGTCGCGGCCATTCACAGCGTCGCGATGGGCGGCGGCCTGGAACTGGCGCTCGGCGCGCATTACCGCATCGCCGCGCCCGGCGCGCAGATCGCGCTGCCGGAAGTGAAGCTCGGCATCCTGCCGGGCGCGGGCGGCACTCAGCGCCTGCCGCGCGCAATCGGCCTCGAAGCCGCGCTCAACATGATCGTTTCCGGCGCGCCGGTGCTGTCGGAGAAGCTGGCCGACTCGGGCCTGTTCGACGAAGTCGTGCAAGGCGATCTGGCCGAGGCGGCGCTCGCGTTCGCCCGCGAGGTTGGCGCAAAGGAAGGCCCGCATCCGAAGGTGCGCGATCGCAAGATCGAGCATCCGAACGCGGCCGGTTTCATCCAGTTCGCGCGCAATAGCGTCGCGGCGATCGCGAAGAACTTCCCGGCGCCGCACAAATGTATCGACGCCGTCGAAGCGGGCGTGCAGGACGGTTTCGACAAGGGCCTCGCATTCGAGCGCGAATGCTTTATCGCGTTGGTGCAGACGCCGGAAAGCCGTGCGCTGCGTCATGCGTTCTTCGGCGAACGCGCGGCGAGCAAGATTCCCGATGTGCCTGCCGATACGCCGGTGCGCGACATCAGCCAGGTGGCCGTGATCGGCGCGGGCACGATGGGCGGCGGCATCGCGATGAACTTCGTCAACGCGGGCATTGCGGTCACGCTGCTGGAAACGAAACAGGAAGCGCTCGACCGCGGCCTCGCGGCGATCCGCAAGAACTACGAAGCCACCGTCAAGAAAGGCAAGTTGAAGCCCGAAGCGCTCGAACAGCGCATGGCGCTGATCACGCCCACGCTTTCCTACGACGACCTGAAGAGCGCCGACCTGATCGTCGAAGCCGTGTTCGAAGAACTCGGCGTGAAAGAGCAGGTGTTCAAGCGTCTGGACGAAGTCGCCAAACCCGGCGCGATTCTCGCGTCGAATACGTCGACGCTAGACGTCGACAAGATCGCCGCGTTCACGAAGCGTCCGCAAGACGTGGTCGGCCTGCACTTCTTCAGCCCGGCCAACGTGATGAAGCTGCTGGAAGTAGTGCGTGGCAAGGAGACCGCGAAAGACGTGCTCGCCACCGTGATGCAACTCGCGAAGAAGATCAAAAAGACGGCGGTGGTGTCGGGCGTGTGCGACGGCTTCATCGGCAACCGGATGATCGAGCAGTACGTGCGTCAGGCGCTCTTCATGCTCGAAGAAGGCGCGCTGCCCGCACAGGTGGACAAGGCGATCGAGAAGTTCGGTTTCGCGATGGGCCCGTTCCGCATGAGCGATCTGGCCGGCAACGACATCGGCTGGGCGATCCGCAAGCGCCGCTATCAGGAACGTCCTGATATCCATTACTCGAAGATCGCCGACCGTCTGTGCGAGATGGGGCGCTTCGGGCAAAAGACCGGCGGCGGCTGGTACGACTACAAGGCGGGCGACCGCACCGCGTATCCGTCGAAATTGGTCGACGAGATGATCGGCGCGTTCTCGAAGGAAACCAACGGCGAGCGCCGCAAGATCAGCGACGAGGAAATCGTCGAGCGCCTCGTGTTCGCGCTCGTCAACGAAGGCGCGAAGATTCTCGAAGAAGGCATTGCGTCGAAAGCGTCGGACATCGACATGGTCTATCTGACCGGCTACGGCTTCCCGCTCTATCGCGGCGGCCCGATGCTGTACGCGGACACGGTCGGCCTCTACAACGTCGAGCGCGGGATCCGCCGCTACGCGGCGCGGCCGAACGGCGACGCGTGGCAGCTCGCGTCGAGCATCGCGAAGCTGGCGGCTGAAGGCCGCGGGTTCAACGGCTGAGCAGGCCGACGGCCGCTTGGATCAAACGACTGAGGTGGCGCGCTTCGGCGCCCGATTTGCAGCGTAATTCGCGCAGCGATTTGCCAACGCGCCACCATCGACATCTGGAAGTAGGAGATATGCATGACTGACGCCGTAATCGTATCGACCGCCCGCACGGGCCTTGCCAAATCATGGCGCGGTGGTTTCAACATGACGCACGGCGCGACGCTCGGCGGCCACGTGACGCAGGCCGCCGTCGAGCGCGCGAAGCTCGACCCGGCGCGCGTCGAGGACGTGATCATGGGCTGCGCGAATCCGGAAGGCGCGACGGGCGGCAACATCGCGCGGCAGATCGCGTTGCGCGCCGGCTTGCCGGTCAGCGTGCCGGGCATGACAGTGAACCGTTTCTGTTCGTCGGGATTGCAAACTATCGCGCTCGCCGCGCAACGTGTGATCGCCGGTGAAGGCGACGTGTTCGTCGCCGGCGGCGTGGAGTCGATCTCGTGCGTGCAGAACGAGATGAACCGCCACATGATGGCCGATGGCTGGCTCAGCAAAAACAAGCCGGAAATCTACTGGTCGATGCTGCAGACCGCCGAGAACGTCGCGAAACGCTATTCGATCTCGAAGGAACGTCAGGACGAATACGGCGTGCGCTCGCAGCAGCGCGCGGCGGCCGCGCTCGAAGCCGGCAGGTTCAAGGACGAGATCGTGCCGTTGACGGTGCTCGCCGGCGTCGCCGATAAAGCGAGCGGCCGTCTGTACACGAAGGAAGTGACCGTCAGCAGCGACGAAGGCATTCGCGCCGACACGACGCTCGAAGGCGTGGCGAAGATTCGTACCGCGATGCCGGGCGGTGTGGTCACCGCCGGCAACGCGAGCCAGTTTTCGGACGGCGCGTCGGCTTGCGTCGTGATGAACGCGAAAGTGGCGGAGCGTGAAGGGCTGCAGCCGCTCGGCATTTTCCGCGGCTTCGCGGTGGCTGGCTGTGAGCCGGACGAAATGGGCATCGGCCCGGTGTTCGCGGTGCCGAAGCTGCTGAAGCAGGCGGGTCTGAAGGTCGAGGACATCGACCTGTGGGAATTGAACGAGGCGTTCGCGGTGCAGGTGCTGTATTGCGCGGACAAGCTCGGCATTGCGCATGATCGCCTGAACGTGAACGGCGGCGCGATTGCGGTTGGGCATCCGTATGGCGTGTCCGGCGCGCGGCTCACCGGCCATGCGTTGATCGAAGGCAAGCGGCGCGGCGCGAAGCTGGTCGTCGTGACGATGTGCATCGGCGGCGGGCAGGGCGCGGCGGGCTTGTTCGAAGTGGTTTGACGGGGGCTGTGTTTGAGGGGACCTGAGAGGGCGGGCGCTGCGGGTTCGGCGCGGAACGGGAAGTCCGCGCCGAATCCGTGGTGTTCGTTTTTTATCCTCGCTATTCGCGACGTTCAGTTCGAAGCCGCCCCAAGCGATGACAGGCTCAACGTTCCCTGATTGATGAAGCGCGTCGTGCCCGTCATGCCGCCCGCGAACTTGCCGCGCAGGATGTACGGAATCTGTCCCGACTGCGCGGCGTCCGCGACCGCGAAGGCCTGGCGAACGGCGGCGAAAGCCGGCACGGTCAGCGGCACAGTGACGATGGTCTCGCCGAAGCGCTGCACGGTGCCCGCCTGATCGCTGACGCCGCTGGCGAACGGCTTGCCGTTCAGTTCGAGATCGAGCGACACGCCGTTGAAGCTGACCGTGGAGTCGTTGGGATTCTGCACGCGCAGTTTGAGGTTGAAGCGCATCTCCAGCCCCTGGCTGGCGATCGGTTCGATACCGGCCACACTGACGCGCAGCGGGTCGGCGCCGAACAGGCCGGCGCAGCCATTGAGCGTCAACGTGACAAGCGTGAAAAACGTGAAGACGGCGAGCAGGCGGTAAAGACCGGATACATGGCTGGACAGCGGCGCGCGCGGCAAGGACATGACCAGCACCTCGAAGGAAGCGGGTTGGTCATGCATTGTACCGGGCGGCATCGCCCGAGCAGAGCGTTTCAGGCGGCGCGCCGCAACCGTGTTCTGACGAGCGCGGCCAGGCGATGCGTGGCGCGACGGATGAGACCCTGCACGCCGCGATCCGTACGCGGGCACAGCACGATGAACGCCGCGGGCTTCGCCTGCATCGCGCTGATCGTCACGACGCCGCGTTGCGGCGTCACAAACCGCTCGCCTTGCGGCAAGGCGAACGACGTAAGCGGCACGGCATCGCCCAGCCATGCCAGCGAATGATCGCGGAAGCCGAGTTGCAGCGCGCCTTCGACGGCCACGATCGAACTACCCGCGCGCAAGTCGTGCATGGCCACCTGAGCGGCGGCAACACGGAAAGCGACAGGGCGGCGCGGGTCGGCAACAGGTTGACGCACAGACATGACAGATCCTTTGAATCGTTTTCATGCTGTACAGCTTATTGAGTCCGCATACGTGAAAACAGCAGCAGCCGTCGACAATCTGAACCGGTGCAGTGCGTCCTTTCGACATGCTGTATCGGTCGGAATCACGGCGATGTGTATCTGTCGCGGCGCGAGATCTGTCCGCACCATCGGCTCATGACCGAATCCATCCTCTGCCAGCCCGGCTCGTCCATCGACCGTCCTTCGGACAGCCAGCCGCTTTACCGGCAGTTGGCCGACCAATACCGCCGCGCGATCGGCAACGGCGTGCTGCTCCCCGGCGACCGCATGCCGTCGATGCGCGCGTTCATGCAACGGCACGGCGTGAGTCTCGCGACGGCGACCGAGAGCTATCGTGTGCTCGAACGCGCCGCGCTGATCGACGCCCGGCCGCGCGCCGGCTATTTCGTGCGCGTGGCGCCGGCAGCCGCGTTGCCGGCCGCGTCCGAACCCGATCTCGCGATGCTGGGCGCCGCGCAGTTCGTCGGCATTCACTCTTCGATTTCCACGATCGTGTCGAAATTCCAGCGCTATCCGCACGCGCTGAATCTCGGCGGCGCGACCGCGTCGCCCGATCTGTACCCGACCGACGCGTTGCAGAAGGCCGCGTTGCGCGCGCTGCGCCGGCAGCCCACGTTGCTGACCGCCGCCGGCCACGCTCAGGGCGACCCGGCGTTGCGCGCGATCATCGCGCGGCGGGCGCTCGACGCGGGCATCCAGATCGGCGCGGACGACATCATCATGACGCACGGCGGCATCGAAGCCGTCAACCTCGCGTTGCGCGCGGTGACGCAGCCGGGCGATACCGTCGCGGTCGAGTCGCCGTGTTTTTTCGGTCTGCTGCAGGCGCTCGAAAGCCTCGGCCTGCGCGCACTCGAAATCCCGACCAGCCCGAGCACCGGCATCGCGATCGAAGCGCTGGCGTTCGCGCTGCAAACGCATCCCGACATCAAGGCGGTGGTGGTCGTGCCGAACCTGCAAAACCCGTTGGGCAGCGTGATGCCCGACGCGCACAAGGCGAGCCTCGTCGAACTGTGCGCGCGCGCGGGCATCGCGCTGATCGAGGACGATCCATACCGCGAGCTCGCCGATGCCGCGCCGCCGCCCAGATCGCTGAAAGCCTGGGACACCGACGGCACTGTGATCCATTGCACGTCGTTCAACAAGACGCTGGCGCCCGGCATGCGGGTCGGCTGGATCAACGGCGGACGCTGGCATCCGCGCGTCGGCATGCTGAAGTTCGCGCAGTCGCGGCATAACGAGCAACTGTCGCAAGTGGTGCTCGCCGGCTTTCTGGAAACCAGCGCGTACGAGCGGCATTTGCGGCGTTTGCGCGACGGCTTGCGGCTACAGCGCGAACGGATGGCGGCGGCGGTGGTCGCGTCGTTTCCCGAAGGCACGCGCTTCACGCCGCCGCGCGGCGGGATGTTTTTCTGGATCGAGTTGCCGCGCGACGTGTCGTCGTCGGCGCTTTTCGACGCCGTGCTGGATGACGGTATTCGCATCATGCCAGGGACGGTGTTTACGAACGCGGGGCGTTTCGATCACTTCATCCGGTTGAGTTGCCCGAGCACGGATCTCGATCGGGCCGACGAGGCGGTGCGGAGATTGGGGCGCCTCGCGCAGAGGCTGGCCACCCATGCGCCGATGCGATAGCGGGTATCATTTCCTGCTGCGCGCGCCTGCGGCTCGCCGTGCGTCCGGATGCGACGAGTCGTGCTACGAAGCCGCGCAGCGAGGCTGACTCCACGATTCATCATATTGTGATGTTAAAGCTCAACGAAAACGCCAGTCCCATCGGCCACATTTCGCTGTGCCGACCACGAACCCTGAATACGCAATGACCGATTCATCCTCATCCCCCAAAGCTGCCGCGCCATCGTTGCCCGAGAGCCCGTTCGTCGATCGTCTCGGCGCGCAGTTGCTGTCGGCCGCCGACGGTGTCAGCGAAGTCGTGCTGCCGTTGCAGCCCGATCACATGAACACGTGGGACGTCGCGCACGGCGGCGTCACGATGACGCTCGCCGATGTCGCGCTCGCGATGGCCGCACGCAGTCTGGCTGGCGACGGCGTCGGCGTCGTCACCGTCGAAATGAAGGTCAACTTCATGCAGCCGGGCCGCGGCGAATTGCGCGCGACCGGTCGTGTGTTGCACCGCTCGACCACCATGGCCTATTGCGAAGGCGAGATCCGCGATAGCGAAGGCCACTTCGTCGCCAAGGCGCTCGGCACCTTCAAATACATGCGACGCCTTGCGGTCGGCCGCGACGTGACGCAGCAGCGCTTGCGCAGTGACCCGTCGGCGAAACCCGGCCCGAGCGATGGCTGATCGACCACGGCGCGACTATGGCGCGACCACGGCAAGCGCGTGAGCCGAGCGAGCCACGCGCGCCTGTCACGACGATCACGCAAGCGCCCAACACATTCACCGCACCGATCGCTAAATCATCGCTAACACATCCGACAACTCATCGGTAACTCATGGAGACGACCGTCATGCCCCAGATCAACCGTCAACTCGTGCTTGCTTCGCGTCCGCAAGGCGCGGTCACGCCCGACAATTTCCGGCTCGTCGAAACGCCGCTCGCGCCGTTGGCCGATGGCGAATTGCGCGTGCGCAATCACTTCCTGTCGCTCGATCCGTACATGCGCGGACGCATGAACGACAGCAAGTCGTACGCGACGCCGCAGCCGCTGAACGAAGTGATGATCGGCGGCACGGTCGGTGAAGTGGTCGAGTCGAAGAATCCGAAGTTCGCGGTCGGCGACAAGGTCGTCGCGATGTTCGGCTGGCAGGAATACGGCACGTCGAACGGAGCCGGCGTGCAGAAAGTCGACGACACGCATGTGCCTCTATCGGCCTATGTGGGCCCGGTCGGCATGCCCGGCGTCACCGCATGGTACGGGCTGAACCGGATCATCGCGCCGAAAGCGGGCGAGACGGTGGTGGTCAGCGCGGCGAGCGGCGCGGTGGGCAGCGTGGTCGGTCAACTGGCGAAACTGGCCGGCGCGCGCGCGGTGGGTATTGCGGGCGGCGCGGACAAGTGTCGCTACGTGGTCGAGACGCTCGGCTTCGACGCATGCGTCGATTACAAGGCGGGCAATCTGTATCAGGAACTCAAGGCCGTGACGCCGGACGGCGTGGACGGCTACTTCGAGAACGTCGGCGGCGAAGTGCTCGACGTGACGCTCGCGCGCATGAACGCGTTCGGGCGCATTGCGTTGTGCGGATTCATCGCGGGCTATGATGGTCAGCCGATGCCGCTCAAGCATCCGTCCTTGATGCTCACGCAGCGGCTGCTCGTGCAAGGCTTCATCGTCAGCGAGCATATGGAAGTGTGGCCGGAAGCGCTCAAGCAACTCGGCACGCTGGTCGCGCAGAAGAAGCTGCAGTATCGCGAGACCATCGCGCAAGGGCTCGATGCGGCGCCCGAGGCGTTCATGGGACTGCTCAAAGGCAAGAACTTCGGCAAACAGCTGGTCAAGCTGATCTGAGCGCGGCAGCGCACGTGCAAGCCGCTACTCAACCCGGGAGTCAGACGATGTTCGAATTCGCAGGCAAGGTAGCGGTGATCACCGGGGCGGCCGGCGGCTTCGGCCAGGCGTTCGCGCAGAAGGGCGCGTCGCTCGGCATGAAGCTGGTGCTCGCCGATGTGAATCCCGCCGCGCTCGCGCGGACCGTCGACGCGTTGCGCGAGCGCGGCGCCGACGCGATTGGCGTGCCGACCGACGTGTCGGACGTGGCCCAGGTCGAAGCGCTTGCGCAAGCGGCGCTCGCCGCGTTCGGCAAGGTGCATCTGCTGTTCAACAACGCGGGCGTGGGCGCGGGCGGCTTCGTGTGGGAAAGCTCGGCAAACGACTGGTCGTGGGTGTTCGGCGTCAACGTGATGGGCGTCGCACACGGCGTGCGGGTCTTCACGCCGATCATGCTGGCGCAGAACGAGCCCGCGCATATCGTCAACACGGCGTCGGTCGCGGGCTTGTTGTCGCCGCCCGCGATGGGCGTCTACAACGCGTCGAAGCATGCGGTGGTGTCGTTGACCGAAACGCTTTATCACGACCTGCAACTCGCGCAAGCGCCGGTCGCGGGGACGGCGGCGGGAACGCAAGCGGCGGGGCGGCAGGTCGGCTGTTCGCTGTTGTGTCCGGCCTTCGTGCCGACCGGCATCGCCGACGCGGAACGCGTGCGTCCATCGGAGCTGCGCAACGCGGGCGCGCCGACCCGCTCGCAGATCGCCGCGGACAGGCAGTTGCATCGCGCGGTGCAGTCGGGCAAGCTGAGCGCCGCCGATGTCGCCGACATCACCTTCGAAGCGATTGCCGCGCGGCGCTTCTATGTCGTCACGCATCCCGGCATCATGGCGACGGTGAAGCTGCGGCACGAGGACATCGAGCAATTGCGCGATCCCACCGATCCGATGTCGCTCAAGCCCGAAGTGAAGAACGCGGGCTAGGCGCTCGAACCTGTCGCCGGCAGGCTGCGGCCGGCTCTTTCCAACCATCGGCGCGCATGCGCCACCCGATGCCCCACGCGCACCATGCCGTTGAATCCGAAGATCGAGCAGGTGCTCGACATGATCGCGCGGGCGAAGCGCCCGCAATACCATCAGATGAGCGCTCAACAGGCGCGCGCGTCGTATGAAATGAGCGCGCCGATCCTGGAGATCGCGAGCGCGCCGATGTTCACGCGGGAAGATCTGTCGATCCCGACCCGTGATGGCGCGGCGATTCGTGCGCGTCTTTATCAGGCGGTCGAGCCGAGTTGGGCGGAGCCCGCGCCGGCGCTCGCGTACTACCACGGCGGTGGCTTCACGGTAGGCAGTGTCGACACGCATGACGCGCTGTGCCGGATGTTCGCGCGCGACGGCCAATGCACGGTGTTGTCGGTTGATTACCGGCTCGCGCCGGAGCACAAATTTCCCACCGCGGTCGACGACGCTTTCGACGCGTTGACCTGGCTGCGCGAGCACGCCGCGGAATATGGCGTCGACGCGGACCGGCTGGCGGTCGGCGGCGATAGCGCGGGCGGCACGCTGGCGACGGTCTGCGCGCTGCTCGCACGCGACGCGGGCATTCGGCTCGCATCGCAATTGCTGATCTATCCGGGCACGACCGGCCATCAGCAAACCGATTCACACTCGCGCCTCGCGGACGGTTTCCTGCTGTCGGGCGACACGATCCAATGGTTCTTCGAGCAATACTTGCGCGACGAAAACGATCGCGATGACTGGCGTTTCGCGCCGCTCGACGGTCAGCGCGGCGCGCCCGATTTTCGCGGCGTCGCGCCGGCCTGGATCGCGACCGCAGAATACGATCCGTTAAGCGATGAGGGCGATGCGTACGCGGAGAAACTGCGCGCGCTGGGCAATCAGGTCACGCTCAGGCGCTATCCGGGCATGATCCACGAATTCTTCAAGATGGGCGGCTACGTGGCCGAGGTCGCGCATGCGCATGCGGATGCCGCGGCGGCTTTGCGCGCGGCGTTCAGGGTGGAGTAGCGGGGGTTTTCGTTTCAGCATGCTGGGTTCGGAGCGTTGGTTGCAGAGCATCGGAACAAGTCCAGACTACCGAACCACGCAACGCTCCTCACGCACGCTTCACGCAATCTCACGTTCGATGTTGAACGCGAAGCTGCGCTCGAAGTCACCCGGCCGCACGATCCGATGCGAGCCGTTGTCGTCGCTGCGCTCGGCAACGGCCACGCTGATCACTTCGCCATGCGCGCTCACGCGCAACGCGGTCGTGCCGCGCGTGCCGTAGTCCGGCGACTCGATGAACGCCGCCGACAACACCCGTTCACGTTCGAGCGGGATGCCGGTGGATGGCAATTCGTCGTCGCGCGCGACACGCGGGTCGCGCATCAGATCGATCAGACGTTCGAGCGGCGGCATCGCGTCGCGCGTGAGCAGCGTGCCCAGTTGCGTACGCTTGTTCACGAGTTTCGGCCACGCGGTATCGAGCACCGCGTTCGAGATGCCGTGCGTGCCGGGCGAGAGCAGCGCAGGCGCGCGATCCGCCCGGTTGCAATACCAGGCGAGTTCGCGGCGCGTCCAGTCGCCCACCAGCAGATTGAAACCGTTGTAGATGTCGCCGGTTCGCGCGACCTGTTGCAGATATGCGAGCGGGCTCTCGTGCGCGCTGTCGTCCGGATCACGTGCTGAACTGCTCAGCCAGTCGCTGACGAGGGTGCCGCGGGTCGGCGCATCGGCGCGCATTTCGTGCGGCGCGCGGTAATTGGTCAGCGCGGCGAAGCGGCCATCGCGCGACAGCCCGAGCCACGTGCCGCCGCCCAGCAGGTCGCGGCCCGCCAGCACGCCTGGCGCGTCGTGCCACCAGTTGATCGGCTCGGCCGTGCGGCGAAAGAATTCGTCGCGATTCGCGGCGAGCGTGAAAAGCGGGCCGTCGAGCGCGTCGGGCCGCCAGTCAAAAACGATCAGGCACATCGGGGAGCGTCTCCCGGTGAGAGCGTTGGCGTTGAAGAGGTCGGCAAAAAGCGGCGCCTGATTGCGCCGCTTCGCGTGGTCAAGGCGTCAAACCTCGGTCGGCAATCCGTAGGGCAGCGCGAGGAAGCGTAACGCCGGGCCATCGGCCGCGCCCAGATGCACCGAGCCGCTTTCGAGCGCCGCGAGCTTGGTCTCGACCAGCAGATCGACCCCGTCGCCTTGCGCCGACGCCGCGTTCACGATCATTCCGCACGGCTGGCCCGGATCGTCCGAATGGAACAGCTCCGTGCCGGGCCGCACGCTCGCCAGTTCGCCTTCCACGTTGGCGAGCGACGTGCGCCGCTTGATCGTGCCGCGATACTGGCTGCGCGCGACCACTTCCTGGCCGGGATAGCAGCCCTTGCGGAAATTCACCGCGCCGAGCACGTCGAAGTTGACCATCTGCGGCACGAATTGTTCGACCACCGGCTGTGTGATGCGCGGCTCGCCCGCGCGGATGTCGAGCCAGTCCCACACCGCCGGCGACACGCGCTTGAGTTTGTCGTCGAGCGAGGGCAGCAGCGCCTCGACCTGCGCCTTCGGGCCGATCCACAGATAGCGCAGCCGTTCCAGCGCATCCGGCACGCGAATCAGCGAGCCCGCCGTGCCGTCGACCTGCACGTGCACGCCGTCGGGCAGCGCGTCGAACACGCCGGACAGCGCGCGACGCACGTCGCCGGCAAGGCCGACCACGGCGAGTTCGCCGCTGGCGTCGACCAGCTTCGCCTTCGCGCGCAGGATGAACATCGAGAGCCGCTTCTGCGCTGCCGCCTGCACATCTTTGGACACCAGCAGGCGAATCGTGTCGCCGCTGCGCCACGTCAGAAACGAAGCCAGCAGACGGCCCTTCGCCGAGCAGTAGCCCGCAAGACGCGCGTGGGCGGCGTCCAGATGCTGGGTGTCGTTGGTCAGCTGGCCGTGCAGGAAGCTCGCCGCCTCGTCGCCAGTCGCGTCGATCACGCCGAATTGCGTGAGCGGCATGTAGGCGCCGTGATGGAGCACGGCATCGAATTCATCGGCCGACGGGCGCGGCAGCACGGCAAGCGAAGGTGTGCCGGACTGTGTAGCTGACGTGGTGCCTGAAGCGGTTGCGAGCGGTGTGTTCATGGATTCGTAGAACAGTCAATTCTGACTTTGGCTGAGGCAAACAAGCATTATATGCAGTCCAACCCTGCTAGGTTCCGCATAGCCCTACTTGCATGAGGTCTCTGCCAAGGCCCAAGGCTTATGCAGCAAGGGTTTGCAGGTTGTCCGCATCCGGTTGTGCCCAGATTGTGACCATGTTGGCGTGTTCTGCCGGATGGTCAGGCGCAAGATGAGCATACCGGAGAACGTGTTCATACTTCGCCCAGCACCCCAACTCCTCAGCCGATTCAGCGGCGTCCCTGCCTGAACGTGCCAGCTCGCCCACGTGCGGGGCACGTCCTGGAACCGGACGTTCTCGAGGCCATGCCCTCGAGCTTGAGCGCGTCTTCGTCCGTGATCGGGCCCGTTGAGTGTTCCGCAACATCCGGAGGCACGCTGAGTTATGGCGGTCTATCGACACCTGCACATGAGAACGTGGGACAACACAGAATTTCACTTGCCCTATCTGCTCATCGTAGAAACTGACAAACGCCAACTCACCCTTGCTCAAACGTATCCCGTGCAAATGGACATTGGACCGCCGGTTCCAGCCGCTGCGGCGGACGCTCGCAGAACGGTCCTACTGTGCCGAATCGGCCAGGACGGTCCCTCGGATTCCAGCGAAACGCCCTGCCGCAGTTTCCGGTGCTCTTACTTAAGCAATACTGGCACACACGTCTGCCATGTGTGGTGCTTTATCAAGCAGTCGTTGGAACGCGTGCGAGGGCGCATGGACAAGTCAGGTTTCCTCGCCGATCATAGCCTGATTGGTATGTCACAGATCCAGCGATGACCGACGATCTTACGACCTGGCTGGTACACATCGGCCTCGGTGAGCACGCTGCGAAGTTCGCCTCCGAAGGGATCGACTGGGACGTGCTCAGCGATCTTTCCGATGACGAGTTGAAGGAACTCGGCCTGACGCTTGGCGACCGCAAGCGGCTCGCCAAAGGTCTTGCGGGGCGCACGGGAATTCATCGGCGACCGTTTCAACGCGCGAACGAACGAAGTCAGCCGCCCCCCTCGGCCACGTCCACATCCGCCGACGCCGAGAGACGGCAGCTCACGGTGATGTTCGTCGATCTGATCGATTCGACAGGGCTTGCCGAGCGATTCGATCCCGAGGACATGCGAGGCCTGCTGGGCATCTACCATCAAGCCTGCGCCAGCGCGATCGAAGCGCATGAAGGTCACATCGCGCTTTACCTCGGTGACGGACTGCTCGTCTATTTCGGGTACCCGAATGCACACGAAGACGATGCCGTGCGCGCGGTACTTGCCGCGCTCGCCGTCGTTGCTGCGATGCGCGAGGCCAACGATCGCATCGAAGTCGAGCACGGCGTGCGCCTGCAGGTACGAATCGGCATCGAGACGGGGCTGGTCGTCGTTGGGGCAATCGGCGCCGGGTCCACGCTGGACCGCCAGGCGATCGTCGGAGAAGCGCCAATCGTTGCGGCAAGGCTGCAATCGCTCGCAGCGCCCGATGCAATCGTCGTGGGCCCGGCGACGCAACGCCTGATCGAAGGATCATTCCTGCTCGAAGACCTCGGTCGGCAAGAGCTGAAAGGCGTCTCCGGTCCGGTTAAGGTCCAGCGCGTGCTCGCGCAGGCGGATGCGGTTAACCGCTTCGAAGTCAAGGCAGCCCGCGGCATGACGCCGCTCATCGGACGGGCTGCGGAACTCGAGATGATCCGGCAGCGCTGGAAGCAGAGCGTCGATGGAGAAATGCGCTGCGTGCTGCTGATCGGCGAGCCGGGCATCGGAAAATCCCGTGTGCTCCGGGCATTCGGCGATAGCATCAGGGAAGACACCCATGCGGTCGTTTCGCTCCACTGTTCCCCGTACTATCGCAACAGCCCTTTCTGGCCGGTATTGCGCTGGTTACGTCGCGACTTTGGTCTCGGACCCGACGCGCCCAGCGCTTCGGATCTCGAACCGCTGCAGGCGGCAGTCGCACGACTCGGGGTCGATGTCGAAGAAATGGTTCTCGTGCTCAGAACCTTGCTCGGCATTCCGGCGGCCGGGCGCCATCCGGCGATCGACTCCTCATCGCCTTCATTCAAGCGGCGGACGCTCGACGTGCTTGTCACGATCGTCGAAAGATCGGCGCGCGTCCAGCCGTTATTCGTCGTCGTAGAGGACGCGCACTGGATCGATCCGTCTTCGCAGGAGTTTGTCCGGCTCCTGCTCGAGCGACTGGTGTCCGCTCCGCTGCTTGTGCTGCTCACCGCGCGGCCCGAGTTCGAACCAGGATGGGCCTACCCACATCTCATACAAGTCAATCTCGACCGCCTGTCGCGCAGCGATTCCATCGCGATGATCGAACGGCTGACCGATGGAAAGAGGCTACCGGCTCTCGTACTCGATCAGATCCTCTCCAAAACCGACGGTGTGCCGCTTTTTGTCGAGGAGCTAACCAAGACGGTTCTGCAGGGCGATCTGTTGCAGGATGCAGGCGTCAGCTACGAATTAAAGGGAACGCCACAGACAATTGCGATTCCGGATACGCTGCAGGGCTCGCTGTTGTCGCGGCTCGACCGGCTGGAGCCAATCGTCAAGGAAACTGCCCAGATCGCGGCCACTATGGGACGCGAGTTCGGCAGAAAGCTCCTCGGCCTGATTGCGTCGAAGCCCCAGAACGAATTACAGAAAACGCTTGACCACCTGGTCGCAGCGGAAATCATCGTTCCGGCCTCCGGCACGCTTGCGGGGGGAGATGCGTACCTGTTCCGGCATGCGTTGATCCAGGAAATCGCGTACCAATCGCTATTGCTTGCGCGCCGCCGCCAATACCATGCGCAGATCGCCATCGCTCTGGAGCAGCATTATCCCGAAGTCGCCGAACGGCAACCCGAACTGATCGCCCAGAACTTCGCTGCGGCCGAGCTGCCGGCGCGCGCAATCGGTTACTGGCAGCGTGCCGGAGAACGGGCGCTTGCGGGCGCGGCCTACGAAGAGGCTATCGCGCACGCGCAGCGCGGGCTCGAACTGCTCGACCGATGCGGTTACTGCGCTCAGGATCGGGCTACCCATCTGCTGTCCTTGCTACTGACGAGAGGCGGAGCGGAACTCAGGCTGGCGCGGCGCGAGGCGATTGCGACGTTCAGGCAGGGTGCCCAGATTGCCCGTGAACACAAGCTCCCGTTTTTTCTTGTGCAGGCGGCGTTGGGATTCGATACCGCCGAGACGTTCCTCGAAGGCTCCGGCACCGCGTCCATTTCATTGCTCAAGGAGGCGCTCACCCTGGTCGGTACGCAGGAGTCGGTCGAGCGTTGTCGCCTGTTGAGTCGGCTCGTCCGCACCGTTCACATGACGGGTGCGCGTGAACAAACTGACGAATTGGCATTGGAGGCCGTCGCCCTCGCCAGACGCCTGAACGACCTGCCGAGCCTCTTCGACGCATTGGTTTGCGAGATGATGCATGTCGGAGCTCGGCCATTGCCTGCAGAGAAGTTTGCCGAGCGCGAAAGCGTGTTGCAGGAGTTGAGCCGGATTGCCGAGGATCTCGGCGATGCGCACACCGTAGGTCATGCGTGCGCCCGATGTCTCGCCGGCTACCTGGAGATCGGCCAGGTGGAACGCTTCGAGAGCGCGCTGGAAAGGTATCGGCAAATCGCCGCCAGCGGGCAGCACTTCGTCGACAAGTGGTGTGTGACGGGTGCGCAGGCGATGCGGGCGATACTGGTCGGAGACTTCGCCGCGGCTGAGCACAAGGCGCGAGAGTCGCTCCAGATGGCGCAGACGGTCGACGCGACACTCGCAACGGGCGTCTACGGCATGCAGATGTTCACGATACGCCGCGAGCAAGGCCGGCTCGCCGAGGTGGCACCGCTCTTCAAGCGGTTCGTCGACGAACATTCCGGAAGCTCTGCGTGGCGGCCCGGGCTCATGCTGATCTGCAGCGATCTCGGCTTCGAAGCGCAAGCCCGCGACAATCTCGATCGCCTCGTGGAATCGGAATTCGGCATCCCCGTGGACAGCAAGCGGCTCATTACGCTGGCGTATCTGGCGGAAGTTGCAGCGCGGCTCCAGGACGTCGAGCACGCTGAGCAGATCTATGCGCTTCTTCTGCCGTTTCGGGACCAGGTTGTCACCGTTCCTGTTTTTACGCTGTGCTGCGGGTCGGCGGCGCGTTATCTCGGCATGCTAGCCCGTGCGCTGGGCGATTGGTCCGCTGCCGAGGAGCATTTCGAATATGGGCTGCGCATAGACGAGCGCCTGCGCGCGTGGCCCTGGCTTGCGCATGGCAGGCACGAATACGCACTCATGCTGGCAGCGCGCAACGGAGTCGACGATAGAGAACGAGCACAGCATCTGCTCGCCGAGGCCATAGCTGCAGCGAAAGAACTAAAGATGTTTGCGCTCGTCGAGCGCATTGCCGGCGCTCAGGCCAGCGCGTCGCTCAGACTCTAACGCGGCCGATCGCAGGATCCGCAGCACAACGAAGCAGCTACCATTGAGGAGAAGCTCATGCCACGTTTTATGATTGAACGAAACTTCGCGGAACAGCTCGAGGTCACCAGCGAAAGTGCGGACGCTCTCAGGCGGATCAACGACGAAGAGGGCGTCGAGTGGCTTTTTTCGTTCCTCAGTGCGGACAAGAAGAAGACATATTGTCTATATGAGGCGCCCAACGCCGAAGCAATCCGCGCGGCCGCACGCCGGGCGAACCTGCCGGCTGATGTGATCATCGAGGTGAGCGACTTACGGCCGGAAATGTTCAATTAGGCCGCCGTGACAACTTACCTAAGACCAGCCGGGTTGAGCGTTGAGGTGTTGGGGACCGAAAGGCGGAAAGGCCTCGGCCATTTCCGCCGTTGAGCAGGCGTGCGTGTCACCAAGTCAGGCCAGCGCTTCATGATCGAGGAAGCAACACTGTGGCAACTTCTCGATGCGGAAGGCAAATTGCGCGGCCAGGCAGTTGTCATCCCGCGCACGCGCGACATTTGATCGCGCATACCACCATTTATGTGCGGGACAAAGGCGGTAGCTGCGAGGGGGCGCGGAGCCAAAGTGGTGACGTCGAACAGCTGCGGGAACTTACATGTCAGATCCGCCCATTCGGGCGAACTTCCGCAATGGCCGAAGTACGGCCCGGGCACCAGTGAATGGCAACGGCCGTTGCCCCTCCAGAACCCACCGTTTGCCGGGCAACTTGCCGAATGCTCAGAAGGGTTGAACTGAGACAGTTGGACGGAGAGCGCCGATCGAGTGCGGTGAACGTCCGACTCATCTTGCGAGCCCGTTTGACCTCGTCACAGTGCAGTTAGATTGAAGTTGCGGCAATAAGAGTGGCGTAGGTCGTCGCGTTGCGCTGCCTACCTTGCTTGCGTGCCGTTCGTGAAGTAGATTTTTCTAATGAGGTCCGTCAGGCGGGAGGGACTGCCATGGAACTGAGCGTGGAACTTATCGATGTTTGGGCGGCTACCATCGACGACAAGCCGGGTGGCCTTGCGAAGGTATTAAACGTCTTGCGGGATGCGGGTGTCGACTTGCAGTTCGTCGTGGCACGTCGCACGCCGGAGACATCGGGGCAGGGGGTCGTATTTGTTGCTCCGCTACAGGGAGATAGTGCGATCCGTGCCGCCACACAGGTGGGGTTCAGCGTCACCCGGACCCTGCACTCTGTGCGTGTAATGGGTCTGGATCAACTGGGCATCATCGCGCAATTGACCCAGGCGTTGGCGGACGGGGGGATCAACCTCCGCGGCGTCTCGGCCGCTGTACTTGGCACGCAGTTCATTGCTTATCTCGCGGTCGACTCGCTGGACGATGCCGAAAAGGCGATTGACATCCTACAAAGGGCCTGAATCACCCGTACCGGACTGTGAACCGGCTTGGTTCTTCCTGGCGAGGCAACTGGGCACTCTGCCCGACACGACTGCCGTGACCATATCAAATACGTGGCGGCAATGGCGAGCGGCCATCTGAATGGCGAACGAAGCGCCGGGCATGGCGCCGAATCCCGACGCCGGGCGGAGGTCGAGAGTGATGAAGACACCGACGGCCAGAAGGGGGGTACTTTGGGCGCTCTCGCTCTGCATTGTTGTGACGTGCACGGCAGTGGGCGGGGTATTGCTGTTCGAACTGTCGGTGATCGGCTATGCCGTGCGCGATTTCCGCCGGGACGAGGCTATAGCGCAAGCCGGCATCGCGCGTGGCGAGCCGGCTACGCTCGAGGCGCGCCTCAATCCGCCTTATCTGAAGCAGTACGGGTTGGACCGCAACCTGTACACGGACAGTCACGGAAACTTTTCGCCAACAGGTGCTGACTGGCGGCAATGGGGGTTGCGAACCAAGGTCGCAGCCACCGTGATGTGGCTGGGTCACGATCCACCGGGAACCTGGTGGACCTTCGCTCAAATCAAGTGCGTTGACCGGTTTCCTCAAGCTCACGCCGACAGCGACCCGATCGTCGATGTTGCCGACGCTTGCCTCGGCGAACCGCATTGATCGACGCACAGCCAGTCTGGGCGATAAGCCTTCGCTGCTCGAACCGAGCCAGTCATCCCTGGGCTGCGCGCGGCCGCAACCCGGTCGTCCTGGCTGGGTTCGGCACATCAACCAGTCAACCAGTTTCCCGTCCCTGGACGAAGCGCCGGATCATTGCGCACAAAGCAGCTCGTGCCCGACACCCTGGAATAGTGAGTGATCGCGGGAGAGCCGCCTGCGGGCAGCTTTGCTGTTTGTGCCCACATCGTGCCCACACCTATACAATACGGGTCGAAATGGGCCAAAAAGGCTACCAACTGGCAAAGTCTCAATGCTGACCGGCACGAGACCTTCGTGTTTTAAATCAACCGCTTGCGGTTCAAAATTTAATCATTCCTCGTCGTGTCCCTCCTGAAGAAATGTTTCGTCGCCGGCGCGATTGTCGTTGTGCTGGCCGCAGCCGCAATTGCTGGCGGATACTACTGGGCCACCAGGCCGCTCGAACTGACCCCCGCGCAACTCGACGTCACCGTCAAACCGCACAGCAGCCTGCGCAGCGTCGCGCTGCAGCTCAATCGCGGCGGCGTGCCGCTCGAGCCCGAGCTGTTCATCATCATGACGCGGCTGCTGGGTTTGCAAACCGAGCTCAAATCAGGCAACTACGAGTTCAAGACCGGCGTGACGCCCTACGAGGTGCTGCAGAAAATCGCCCGCGGCGACGTCAACGAGTATGTGGCGACCATTATCGAAGGGTGGACTTTCAAGCACATGCGCGCCGAGCTGGACGCCAATCCGGCGCTCAAGCACGACACGCTCGGCATGAGCGACGCCGACCTGATGACCGCAATCGGCGCGCCGGAGGCGTCGATCGGCAACGGCGAGGGGCTGTTTTTCCCGGACACTTATCTGTTCGACAAGAACACCAGCGATCTCGATATCTATCGCCGCGCGTACCGGTTGATGCGCGTGCGGCTCGACGAGGCGTGGCTCGCACGCGCGCAGAACCTGCCCTACAAGACGCCGTACGACGCGTTGACGATGGCGTCGATCATCGAAAAGGAAACCGGCAAGACGTCGGACCGGCCGATGGTGGCGGCGGTGTTCGCGAACCGGCTGCGTGCGGGCATGCCGCTGCAAACCGACCCGACCGTGATCTACGGCATGGGTGACAGCTACGCCGGCCACATCAGGAAGAAAGACCTGCAGACCGACACTCCCTACAATACCTACACCCGGATGGGCTTGCCGCCGACTCCCATCTCGCTGCCCGGGGTCGCGTCGCTGCAGGCGGCGCTGAACCCGGCGCAAAGCTCCGCGCTGTACTTCGTGTCGCGCGGCGACGGCAGCAGCATCTTTTCTGACACCCTCGGCGATCACAACAAGGCCGTGGACAAATACATTCGAGGGCAATGATGGCGCGGGGCAAATTCATCACGTTTGAGGGCATCGACGGCGCCGGCAAGACGACCCATCTCGGCTGGTTTCGCGAACGGCTCGAAGAGAAGGTCGCGAGCACCGGCCGCGCGGTCGTCATGACGCGCGAGCCGGGCGGCACGCCGCTCGGCGAGCAGATCCGCGAGATCGTGCTGCATCAGAAGATGGACCTCGAAACCGAGGCGCTGTTGATGTTCGCGCTGCGCCGCCAGCATCTGGCCGAAGTGATCGAGCCGGCGCTCGCGCGCGGCGACTGGGTGCTGTCGGATCGTTTCACCGACGCGACCTTCGCGTATCAGGGCGGCGGCCGCGGCCTGCCGCGCGACAAGCTGGAAACGCTGGAGCGCTGGGTGCAGGGCGGCTTCCAGCCGGACCTGACGGTGCTGTTCGACCTGCCGCCCGCGATCGCCAACGAACGGCGCAGCGCGGCGCGTGATCCGGATCGCTTCGAGAGCGAGTCGACGGCGTTCTTCGACCGCACCCGCACTGAATACCTGCGCCGTGCAGAAGAGGCGCCGTACCGGTTCGCTATCATCGACTCTTCGCAGAGCATCGTGCGAATTCAGAAACAACTTGAAGAGTTGATTGCAGTCCTTTGATTCTAAAAGAATATAAATTGCCGTTATAACAGCGTGCCAAGCTCAGCGAACTTGATACTGCGCCTCAATTAACGCTTTCAACCGATTGATTTCAAAGAGAAACGATGATCTATCCGTGGCAAGCCGATGACTGGAGCCGCCTGCAGCAGCTGCGCGGCCACTGGCCGCACGCGTTGTTGCTGCATGGGCAGGCGGGCATCGGCAAGCTGCGCTTCGCGCAGCATCTCGCGCAAGGACTACTGTGCGAGGCGCAGCAAGCCAACGGCGAGCTGTGCGGCGCGTGCGTGGCCTGCAACTGGTTCACGCAAGGCAATCATCCGGACTACCGGATCGTCGTGCCCGAGGCGCTCGCCGCCGAAGCCGGCGTGGGCACCGCCGCCGACGACAAGGCCGAGAAGGCCGACGCCGACGAAGGCAAGAAGACTCGCACGCCCAGCAAGGAAATCAAGATCGAGCAGATACGCGGCCTGCTCGACTTCGTCGGCTTGGGTTCGCACCGTGGCGGCGCGCGCGTGGTCGTGCTGTATCCGGCCGAAGCGCTGAACATCGCGGCGGCCAATGCGCTGCTCAAGACGCTGGAAGAGCCGCCCGCGGGCGTCGTGTTCCTGATGGTGTCGGCGCGCATCGACCGGCTGCTGCCCACCATCATCAGCCGCTGCCGCCAATGGCCGCTGAGCGTGCCCGCGCCGGACGTGGCGACGAAGTGGCTGGCCGCGCAAGGCGTCGCCGAGGCGCCCGCGCTGCTCGCCGAAGCCGGCGGCGCGCCACTCGCGGCGCTCGCGCTCGCCAGCGACGAGAACCGTACGCTGCGTGACTGGACGCTCAAGCAACTGGCCGCCGGGCCGGACTGCGACGCTTTCGCCTGCGGCGAGGCGCTGCAGAAGCTGCCCGTGCCGCTGGTGCTGGGCTGGCTGCAGCGCTGGATGTACGATCTGCTGGCGCAGCGCACCGCCGGCGCGCCGCGTTATTTTCCGCAGGCGTCGGTGGCGTTGACGCGCTGCGCGTCGCAAGCGGACGCCAGCGCGTTCGCGCGCTTCATCCGCACCGTGACGCGCCAGCGCGCTGTCGAGAACCATCCTTTGAACGCGCGGCTGGTGTTCGAGGAACTGTTTATCGGCTACCGCGAGCTGTTCGCGTGAGCCCGGCCGCGCCGTCCAGGCTGGCTTGGGTTTGCGCTGCGCGCCCAGCCCGGTCATTCGCCCCGTAATCGTCTTTCATTTCAAATCAGAGCACCATGAGCCTTGCCTACCGCGATGCCACCCTCGACGATCTGCCCGCGATCGTCGCCATCTACAACTCCACGGTGCCGTCGCGGCAAGTCACCGCCGATCTCGAACCGGTCAGCGCGGAAAGCCGGCTCGCGTGGTTTCACGCGCACGGTCCGCAAAAGCGCCCGCTGTGGGTGGTGGAAGACCCGCGGCAGCCCGGCCGCGTGATCGCGTGGCTGAGCTTTTCGGATTTCTACGGACGCCCGGCCTATCAGCGCACCGCCGAAGTCAGCATCTATCTCGACGAAAGCGCGCGCGGCCAGGGCCTCGGCAAGCAATTGCTGACGGCCTCGCTTGCGGCGGCGCCGGTGCTCGGCATCGACACCGTCCTCGGCTTCGTGTTCGGCCACAACGGCGCGAGCCTGCGGCTGTTCCGCGGCTTCGGCTTCGACGTATGGGGCACGCTGCCGCGCGTGGCCGTGCTGGACGGCGTGGAGCGCGATCTGGTGATTCTCGGCAAACGCCTCGATACGGCCCACACCGCCGCCTGATCAGCCTCAGCCCATTTTTCGCAGGACCTCATCATGTTTGTCGACTCGCACTGTCACATCAACTTCGAAGGACTCGCCGACCGCTTGCCGCAGGTGCTCGAGAACATGCGCAGCCATTCGGTCACGCATGCGCTGTGCGTCTCGGTCGATCTGGAGACGCTGCCGTCCGTGCTGGAGATCGCCAGCCGGCACGAGAACGTGTACGCGTCGGTCGGCGTGCATCCCGATCACGAGGACATGCGCGAGCCGAGCGTGGCCGAGCTGATCGAGCTGGCCGAGCATCCGAAGGTGGTGGCGATCGGCGAGACGGGGCTCGACTACTACCGTCTGGAAGGCCGCACGATCGCCGACATGGAATGGCAGCGCGAGCGCTTTCGCACCCACATCCGCGCCGCGCATGCAACCAGCAAGCCGCTGATCATCCACACGCGGGCATCGGCGGAAGATACGCTGCGGATCATGGCCGAGGAGCGCGCGAGCGAGCCGGGCGGCGTGATGCACTGCTTTACCGAGCCGTGGTCGGTCGCCGAGCAGGCGCTCGCGCAGAATTTCTACATCTCGCTGTCGGGCATCGTCACATTCAAGAGCGCGACCGACGTGCAGGACGTCGCGCGCCGCGTGCCGCTCGAGCGCCTGCTGATCGAAACCGACTCGCCGTACCTCGCGCCGGTGCCGTATCGCGGCAAGCCTAATGAACCTGCGTACGTAAGTTATGTCGGACGCTTCATCGCGCAACAACGCGAGATGCCGGACGAGGCGCTGGCCGCCGCCACCACGCAGAACTTCTTCCGCCTTTTCAAGATCCCCGCGCCCGCCGGCGCCTGATTCTAAAAAACTCGCAATATCAAAAGGATAGGGAAGTTCCCTAAAGTAAGTTATGAAAATCATTTCGATGTCGACCGCTGCACCCCAACAGACGTCCGCCATGCGCGGCGCGCTGGCTTCGGCGCGGCGCCGCGCCTCGCGCATGGCCCTTGCGGCCACCGTCGCGTGCGCGGCGCTGACGGCGCTGAGCGCAGCGCCGGTGCAAGCCGCACCGATCGATTCGCTGATCAAGTCGGTCAAGTTCGACGACGTCGACGGCGTGAACAAACTGCTCGCCAAGGGCATGGACCCGAACAGCGTCGATAACCAGGGCATCCCGCTGCTGGTGCTCGCCGCGCGCGAGAAGTCGGACAAGGTGGGCGCGGCGCTGCTGGCCAATCCGAAGACCAACATCGAGATCGAGGACAAGGCCGGCGAGAACGCGATGATGATGGCCGCGCTGGGCGGCGACCTGAACTTCGTCAACCTGCTGATCGCGAAGGACGCCGAGGTCAACAAGAAGGGCTGGACGCCGCTGCACTACGCGGCCGCGAATGGGCACGACGACATCGTCAAGGTGCTGCTCGACCATTCGGCCTACGTCGACGCCGGTTCGCCGAACGGCACCACGCCGCTGATGATGGCGGCGCGCGGCGGCCATGTGTCGACAGTCAAGCTGCTGCTCGACAATGGCGCGGATCTGACGGTGAAGAACCAGATCGGTATGACGGCGCTCGATTTCGCGAAGACCTACAAGGAACCGGACGTGGTCGAAGGCCTGAGCGCGCGCATGCAGCAGATGCAACAGAAGTGAACGGCGTGGCGACACGTGGCGAGACGGACCGGGGTGGCCTGGCCGTCGGCGCGGATTCGCTATGCGTCGGGCTGAGCTTCGGCCTGAAGATCGCGACGGCCTGACTGCTGCCGCGGCGTAAAACAGTGCAGAATGACGACTTGGCGCGCCGTCCGGCGCGCCCTCTGGACGCGGCGTAAGACCGCCTGATAAACGACCCTGGAAAGGAACACCATGCTGCGGGCTTTGATTTTCGCCAGCGCGTTTGCCGTACCGCTATCGGCAGCTGCGTTTACGGGAGGCGACCTCAACAAGCTGTGCACCAAGACGGATGTGGCATCGCGCAGTGCATGCGCAGCCTATATCGAAGGCGCCGCCGACGGCATCTTCAACACCATCGACGCGATCGGCGGCACGACCGGCCCGCGGGTCGGCCAATACTTCTGCCTGCCGGCCGACGCGCGCTCGGCGCAGTTGACCGACGCGGTGCGCAAATACATCGCGGAAAATCCGAACGTCGCGGGCTACAACGCCAGCACGGCGATCTCGCTGGGACTCGGCAAAGCGTTTCCTTGCAAGAGCGGAAGTTGATCTGGAAGTTGATCTGATAGCAGACTGGAGACGCACGCGTGGCGCGCTTGCCCGCGTGTTCCGGTTTGCCAATGCTTTTGTGTGCGGCCCGGACTGTCGCGCGCCCGAAAACCCGCCCCGGGACGAACGCGTCAAACCTGGTTGAATTTCGGGTTGCTGCCGCATGGCGGGACGCCTGGGCCGGCTCCCCGTTCGCGTGTGTGAACACTAAGATGTCGGTAGTTTCGTGGATGCGCCACGCGGCTCCTGACCGGCACGACACGGCGCCGCATATCACCCCGCGCCACCCGGCGCGGCCCGCGCGTGTCAGGCACCGCGGTCCTGTCTACACTCAAGCCAGGAGGACAATGCCCCTCATGCCTACTTTCGACGAATTCAGCCTTGCCGCCGAGGCGCCGCTGCACACCTGGTTCGGCACTCTGGTCGTGTCGGTCATCCTGGCGGCGGTGGCCGTCGGCGTCCACCGGTTCGGTGCGCGCGTCGTGTTGCGCATCGCGCGGCCGCATCCGCTCACCAGCGTGGTGCTGCGCTACATCGACAAACCGTCGCTGTTCGTCCTCGTGATTCTGATGGTCGAAGGCGTGTTGGCCGAGGCGCCCGACACGCTCAACTACATCGAGCCGATCCGCGACGTCACCGCGATCGCGCTGATCGCCGCGCTCACGTGGCTGTCGGTGCGCTCGGCGGCCGCCATCGGCGAGGCGATCATCCGCGCCCATCCACTCGATAGCGCCGACAACCTGCAGGCGCGCCGCATCCACACGCAGGCGCGGGTGCTGGCGCGCTCGGTGATGATTCTGATCGTGATCGTCGGCACGGGCGGCGCGCTGATGACCTTTCCGAATGTCAGGCAGGTCGGCGCGAGCCTGCTGGCGTCAGCCGGTGTGGCCGGTCTGGTCGCCGGTATCGCGGCGCGGCCGGTGCTCGGCAATCTGATCGCCGGCTTGCAGATCGCGTTGTCCCAGCCGATCCGCCTCGACGATGTCGTCGTGATCCAGGGCGAGTGGGGGCGTATCGAGGAAATCACCGGCACGTATGTGTCGGTGCGTCTGTGGGACCAGCGCCGGCTGATCGTGCCGCTGCAATGGTTCGTCGAGAATCCGTTCACCAACTGGACCCGCAGCAGTTCGCAGATCATCGGCACGGTGTTTCTGTTCGTCGATTACCGGATGCCGCTCGCGCCGCTGCGCGAAGAACTCGCGCGCATCGTCGAGAGCGCGCCCGAGTGGGACCGCCGCGTGCAGGTGCTGCAGGTCACCGACGGCACCGAGCGCTCGATGCAATTGCGCGCGCTCGTCAGTTCGCCCGACTCCGGCCTGAACTGGGACTTGCGTTGCCGCGTGCGCGAAGGACTGCTCGGCTTCATCCAGCAGCACTATCCGCAGTATTTGCCGCGCACGCGCGCCGAAGTGTCGGCGGAACTGGAAACCACCGTCAGCGAGCCGCTCGACTGGGTGCCGCGCAGCGCGCAGGCGCCTGCCGGCAGCACTGCCGCGCATACCGAGGCGGATCCGGTGGCAAGCCGGATCGGTCGGCCGGGCGCGGCGGACGCTGCGCAGAAAGCGAAGGAGAGGGTATAGCGGGTGGGGTGCATACTGGCGTGAGTGCGTGAGCATGCGAGTGCATGGGTTTCGTTGGTCGCTCCGTGCGTGAGCGGCTCACCATGCGAACCCGAGCGCCGCACAATCAGCGCCGCATGACACAACGCATCGAACCGATCCTGTATCCGCGCGGTCGAACCGTCCACTCACTCACGAACCTGGCGCGGCGCAATCCGCATCATCGTGCTTCGGCGTCGCAGCGCTCGCTCGCGGGAAGCTCACCTAGCCCAACGCCGCAGGCCCCCGACGCACACTAGCCCGCGCCGTGCGAACCAAGGAGGACATCCAACATGGGCCGACTGATCGTCGTGTCGAATCGCGTCGCAACGCCGACGGAAACCAAGGGATCGGCGGGCGGCCTCGCGGTCGGCGTGTTCGGCGCGCTGAAGGATGCGGGAGGCGTGTGGTTCGGCTGGAGCGGCGACGTGGTCAGCGAGACCGTCGCCAATGCCGGTCCGACGCTCGAGCAGGACGGCGCGGTGACCTTCGCAACCGTCGGCCTCACGCGCAAGGACTACGACCAGTACTATCGCGGCTTTTCCAACGCGACGCTCTGGCCGGTGTTCCACTACCGCAACGACCTCGCCCGCTACGAGCGCGAGGAGTACGCCGGCTACCGGCGCGTCAATGCGTGGCTCGCGCACAAGCTGATCAAGCTGCTCGAACCCGATGACGTGATCTGGATTCACGACTACCATCTGATCCCGTTCGCCGAGGCGCTGCGCAACGAGGGGGTCACGAACCGCATTGGCTTTTTCCTGCACATCCCGTTTCCCGCGCCGCAAATCCTGCTCAACATTCCGCCGCACGAAGAACTGGTGAAGTCGCTGTCGTGCTACGACCTGCTGGGCTTCCAGACCGCCACCGACGAACAGGCGTTCCAGGATTACGTGACGCGTCACGCGCGCGGCACGGTGCGCGCGGACGGCGTTGTCGAAGCGTTCGGGCGCAAGCTGCGCACCGGGGTCTACCGGATCGGCGTGTTTCCCGACGAAATCGCCGAACAGGCCAAGCGCTACGAAAGCCGCCAGCATGTGCTCGACCTGAAACAGAGTCTCGAAGGGCGCAAGCTGATCATGAGCGTCGACCGGCTCGATTATTCGAAGGGGCTGGTCGAGCGCTTCCGCGCGTTCGAACATCTGCTGGAGCGCTCGCCTGAATGGCGCGGCAACGTCACGCTGGTGCAGATCGCGCCGCCGACGCGTTCGGACGTCGCCACTTACCAGAAGATCCGCCAGGACCTGGAATACGAAGCAGGACGAATCAATGGCCGCTATTCGGGCCTCGACTACACGCCGATCCGCTATCTGAACCAGCAGTACGACCGCTGGAAGCTGATGTCGCTGTTTCGCGAATCGCAGATCGGCTTCGTCACGCCGTTGCACGACGGCATGAACCTGGTCGCGAAGGAGTATGTCGCCGCACAGAATCCCGACGACCCCGGCGTGCTGGTGCTGTCGATCTTCGCGGGCGCGGCGGCGGAGCTGACCGGCGCGCTGCTGGTCAATCCGCATGACGCGATCGGCATGTGCGAGGCGCTGCAACGCGCGTTGCAGATGCCACTCGACGCACGGCAACGGCGTCACGAGATCAACATGGCGGCATTGCGCAAGAACGATCTCGGCGTGTGGCGCGACACTTTCCTCAACGATTTGCGCAGCGTGCCCCTGCAGAAGCCGGGCGAGGATGGCGGCCACAAGTGATGGAACGCGCGCTTGAGGTGCGGGTAGCGTTCGAACGATCGGCGGCCGCATGCTGACCACGTTGGCTGTCGCGGGATACCGGTCGCTACGCGAGTTGATCGTGCCGCTCGGACGCCTGAACGTGATCACCGGCGCGAACGGCAGCGGCAAGTCGAGCGTGTATCGCTCGTTGCGCCTGCTGGCGGAAACGGCGCGCGGCGGGGTGATAACGTCGCTCGCCCGCGAAGGCGGCTTGCCGTCGACGCTCTGGGCCGGTCCCGAGCGCTTTTCGCGGGCCATGCTGACGGGTGACGCGCCGGTCGAGGGCACGCGCCGCAAGGACCCGGTCAGTCTCCGGCTCGGCTTTTCCGGCGATGAATTCGGCTATGCGATCGACCTGGGTTTGCCGCCGCCGATGCCGAGCAAATTCCTGCTCGACCCGGTGATCAAGCGCGAGTGCATCTGGAGCGGGCCGGTGCTGCGGCCTTCGGCCTTGCTGGTCGACCGTCACGGTGTCGCCTTGCGCACGCGCGACGAGAACGGTGACTGGCAGACCGTGCCACAACCGGTCGCGAGTTTCGACAGCATGATGACGGAGTTCTCCGACCCGCGCAGCGCGCCCGAAATGATCACGGTGCGCGAGCAGATCCGTTCGTGGCGCTTCTACGACCATTTCCGCACCGACGCCGAAGCGGCCGCGCGTCTGCCGCAGATCGGCACGCATACGCCGGTGCTGTCGAACGACGGCGCGGATCTTGCCGCGGCCTTGCAAACCATCCGCGAGATCGGCGACCCGGCCGCGCTCGACGCTGCGATCGACGACGCGTTTCCCGGCTCGCAATTGGACGTCACGACCCGCGACGGCCGTTTCGAAGTCGAGATGCGCCAGCACGGCCTGCTGCGGCCGCTGAAGGGCGCGGAACTGTCGGACGGGACGTTGCGCTATCTGCTGCTGGTCGCCGCATTGCTGACGCCGCGTCCGTCCGCGCTGCTGGTATTGAACGAACCGGAGACGAGCCTGCACCCGGACCTGCTGCCGGCGCTCGCGCGGTTGATCGCGCGGGCGTCCGCGCACTCACAGGTACTGGTGGTGTCGCACGCGGCGCGGCTGATTGCGGCGCTCGAACGGGAGGAGGCGAGCCAGTCGATCGTGCTGGAGAAGCATTTCGGCGCCACGCGTATCGCCGCTGCCGACGAGCGCGAACTGCCCGCGTGGAAGTGGCCATCGCGTTAGCTACGGCGCGAGCCGGCGCGCATGGCTGGATGTAAGCCGATTGTAACAACGCAGAGCAAATGCAAGACCAGGGGGCTTTTTGCCGGACACCAGGGAATAATGCTCCGATGCCAGTGGTGCACGCGAGCGTGCGGTACCGCCCGCATTGATCGGAGGTAACGGCGCTGTCATACTCGGCGTCGCTGATGCGCACCGCCACGAGGCGCAAGCCATCAGTACATGGAGACACACAATATGAAAATTGCGCAGATCGCCCCCCTGACCGAATCGGTGCCGCCCAAGCTGTATGGCGGCACGGAACGCGTCGTGTCCTACATCACCGAGGCGCTGGTCGAGCTTGGCCACGACGTGACGCTATTCGCAAGCGGCGACTCCGTCACCAGCGCGAAGCTCGAACCGGTGTGGCCACGCGCGCTGCGCCTGGACCCGGGTATTCGCGACCGCATTGCGCCGCATATGCTGCTGATGGAATTGGTGCGCCGCCAGGCCGAAGAGTTCGACGTGCTGCATTTTCACCTCGACTACTACTCGTTCTCGGTCTTCAAACGCCAGGAGACGCCGTTCGTCACGACGATGCACGGCCGTCTCGATTTGCCCGAGCAGCAGCCGGTATTCGACACCTTCAACACCGCGCCGGTGATCTCGATCTCGAACGCGCAGCGTCATCCGCTGCCACAGGCGCGCTGGCTCGCCACCGTCTACCACGGCTTGCCCGAGCAGCTCTACACGCCGCAACCGGTCGAGCAGAAGTACCTCGCGTTTCTCGGCCGCATCTCGCCGGAAAAGCGCGTCGATACGGCGATCCGGATCGCCGGCCGCTGCGGCATGCAGATTCGCATCGCCGCGAAAGTGGACGCCGCCGATCGCGAGTATTTCGACCGCGACATCCGGCCGTTGCTGGACTTGCCGCACGTCGAGTTCATCGGCGAGATCGCCGATAACCAGAAAGCCGAATTCCTGTCGGGCGCGCACGCATTGCTGTTCCCGATCGACTGGCCGGAGCCGTTCGGTCTGGTGATGATCGAAGCGATGGCGTGCGGCACGCCGGTGATCGCATTCAACCGCGGCTCGGTGCCGGAGGTGCTGGAAGACGGCGTGACAGGGTTTATCGTCGAGGACGAGATCGGCGCGGTGGCGGCGGTCAACCGTCTGCACAAGATGCCGCGTGCGGGCGTGCGGCAGCGCTTCGAGGAGCGCTTCACGTCGCACCGGATGGCGCAGCAGTACGTGGACGTGTATCAGTCGGTGATTCGGGCGCAGAAGCGGTCGCGCTTCAAGGTGATTGATACGTCGGCGGGGAGCTGAGGGTGCGCTTGAGGGTGCGTTGCCCGTTCATGCGCTGAAGCAGGCAGCGTTTTGCAAAGCGTGGCATGGTGAAAAAGAACGGCGGTGTGCGATGCGCACCGCCGTTTTTTATCGTCGCTTCACATTGGGTGGATTGTGCTGCCGTCGGATTGCGGCGGCGAAGCTATAGAGGGTGGTGAAGGGCGGTAAAGGCAGCGAAGGGTGGCTTGCGGCGCGGCGCGACCGGCAGTTCAACAGGCCTTTCGCCGCGGCGTCCGCCACGATCCAAACGGATGCAAATCCGACGAAACAACCGCAGCCTGCGCAGGCTTGCGTCTGACCCGGCAACGGCGGCTCACGAAACCGGGCGGATCAGACGCACACCCCGCAGACCAGCAAGCAGATAAGCCGCTCAGATCTTCAGCCGCGAGACCTTGGTGCCTTGCAGCGATAGGTCACCCATCAGGCCGGCGTTGGTCAGCACGAACACCTGGACCGGTGCGGTGGCGGTGGTCGTATCGATTGTGCCGTTCGCGCCAACCTTCACCAGCGCGACGGAGGCATCGCCGCCGACCGACCAGCCGTCCGCGTTGCGGAATTTGTCCAGCGAGTCCTGCGTCATGAACAGGAAGATGATGGCCTTGGACTGCGCGCCCGCCTGCAGGCCGAAAGAGCCGGAAACCGTGCTGTAATAGCCGACCGAGGTGCCGGCCACGCGCAGCGCGCCTTCACCGTACTGGCCGCCGACGACAAAGCCCGCTTGCAGAACCGAGGGGAACACGAGCACACCGCGCGCCTTCGAGACCAGTTCACGCGAACCGTTCACCGTCGTGAAAAGCCGCGACAGCGTGCCGTCGACCGCGGCGTCAATCGACTGGCGCTTGGATGCATCGGTGGTAGGCGTAGCGTTGTTGCTGCTGCGGGACGTCGTTGTGCAGCCAGCGAGTGCAAGGCCTCCGAAAGCGAGCGCAGTGGTCGTCTTCAACATGAAGTTTCGTCGTTGCATCGTTTTTCTCCGTATGGTTCCGAGGCGCAACCTGGGGCGATATCGCCGCGGTGCCTTTGAGTTATATCACACGCAAGCATAAAAGGCGTGCTTCGCCGTTTCGCGAAAAGCCTTGTGCGGCGGGGCTTTGCGGCTAATCGTAAGAAGTCGCGCTGTAAATTTGACCGGCTCGGCGGGACGGCGGGAGCAGCGCGCGCCGCGTGTTCGATGGCGGTTCTGCAGATCTTTACCTCGAGCGAAGCTGCCTTGCGCTCGCGGTCCTCGGGCCGTGCGAAAGGCGCGTTTTTACCGATTTTTCGGGTCTCTACTCAGCGTTGAAATCTAGCTGAAAGTGTTGCCCGGATGCCGCAGTCCGGCGTGTTGTCGACTGTGTATCGAGGCGAGCTGTATTGATTCGATTACGCCGCCGCGCTTCGTGACAGCCAGGTGCCGCCTCATCCGTGATTCGCCGGGCTCTTCACGGGCGGCGGGCGCCGCAGCGCGCGGCGCACCATGCCGATCAGCACGCCGATCAGAAACAGCACGACCGCCGGTACGACCCAATAGCCGACGAACGCGTGCCACAGATAAGCCATCAAGATGGAGCGGCGCACGCTGTATTCATTGCGCGCGTCCTGCTGGCGCGGCGCATTGGCGGCCAGCACGTCGGCCGGACAGCCGGCGGCTTGCGCCTCGTCGGGCTTGCCGTGGCAGCGCGCAGGCGCGCCGGCGGCGCGTTGTGCATCGGTGAAATTCCAGGTGGTCAACGCGCGGTCGAGGTCGACGGCGTTGTACGCCATTTCCTCGCGGATCTCGTTGACCGCAACGATCGCCACGGGCACGGCCCAGAATATGATGACGACCAGCCACCGCCTCAACCAGCGGTTTTTATGCTTCGATACCATCCTTGCCTCCAATCGATGCTCAGCAGCACCAACGACAAGATGGCGGCCCGTCTAATGTTGTATATGGGGTGGGCCGTCTCCGCAGCCATCATAGAAGAAAACGGCGCGCGCCGTCGGGCGGACTACGAAGGGCGAGACGAGGAAGGTGAAGCGGAAGATGCGGCGGATGGGGAAGCAGAGGGTGAAGGGCCACGCCGGAAAACCGCGCGGCCCTGATCGAGCGATGAGCGCTCAGGTGCCGTGTCCGCGGCACGTCGCGTGAGCAGAGCAGGGCCGGTGTTCAGTTAGCGGGCGCGGACGACAGGCAGGTCTTCATGAACGCCTTGCGATCGTCGCCCTTCTTGTCGGCGGCTTGCGTGTTGCACACCTTCATCTTCTCCTGCTGGGTCATCGGCGCGGCGGCCGGCTTCGCGGACAGGCAGGTTTGCATGAACGCCTTGCGGTCATCGCCTTTCTTGTCACCTGCCTGCTTGTTGCAGTCGGCCATTTTTGTCTGCTGGCTATTCGCGGCGAACACCGGCGAAACGAGAACAGCGCCGAGCACCAGCGTAGCGATTGCGGATTGGATTTTCATGTGACACTCCATCGGTGGTGAAAACGTTTTTGGTCGTTCATGCGCGCGGGCGTCAACGCCATCCAGGGGCCCCTTTGCACGATCATTATGGCAAATGCTGTATGCCAGAACGGACACAAACACAAATCGGTTGACAGACACCCCCGCTCGTTTTCCCCTGGTGAAGGGGCGAGGGCCGCGGGCGCCCGCTTGAAACAGGCGAATGACCGTGATGTCGAAAAATGTTATGCAATCCGGATCAATTAATCGGACTGCTTCATGTGAATTGAATTAATCGTTATTTGGTTGGCCGAATAAAAATTGAAATGCCATATGCATTGATTAGAATAAAAATCAATAAATAATCGGCACAAAATTCCGCGGTGGTTCAAAGTGGTAATATTGACTTCAACGCGGGCGAATCTTCGTCTCTCTTCGCCCCGTCTCTGACGCAAGCCATAGGAGGCTCGCCATGCACTATCTGTTGATGTATGACCTTGTGTCCGACTATCTGGAACGCCGCGCCGAGTATCGCGACGCGCATCTGAAACTCGCGTGGGCGGCGGCGGAACGCGGCGAATTGCTGCTCGCCGGCGCATTGACCGAGCCGACCGACGGCGCCGTATTGCTGTTCGAGGGCGATTCTCCCGCTGCCGCCGAAGCCTTTGCCAGAGCGGATCCATATGTACTTTCCGGACTCGTGGCGGGTTGGCGCGTGCGTGAATGGATGACGGTGGTAGGCGAGCGCGCGGCGAAACCGGTGCGCTAACAGCGGGACCAACGCAGCTGCGTCGAGAAGCGCATGAAGTGGCCGGGAGCGCGCATGCGCCGGCACTGTATCCGGCTCTATCGGCGCACGGTTCCGATCATCTCAACGTGCCATTCTTGCGTCGCTTCGGGTGCTGTCTGAACGACCTTCAAACTATCAAAATGCATTGAAATACCGTTTCGATCAGGTGAGCTATTCGTAAATCCAATTCGTCGCGATCGTGTATCGTAGTGCCGAACAATCACGCGCCGTACCGCGCGCACCGCACACGACTTCTGTGACGGCAATGCGTGAAATGACGCAGCGAAAAGGACAAGATTGTTTCTATCCGTAACACTTGTCTCAATGGTATTCATGCAAACCCTGGGATGGTATGCTTCGTGCACAATTTCTCCCATGCACGAGTGAGACCACGTTCTGTGCTTCGCTATAGGGACAAACCGCACTATACCGGGGCGGTATTGACCAGCCGACAGAACGTACAAAACATATTTGTGCAACCGAGGACCGCACACGGATCGTGAAAGCTGAATCCGTGGCAGGTCCAAAGCCGCGGCCAGGCCGAGCCGCGTGGAGAAAACCCAATGTTTTTCGATGAGCTAAGCAATGACGAATGGGCGCTGCTGGCAGCGCTTGTCTCCGATGAGCCGGCCGTCCGTCTGAACCGACGCGGCCGGCCCCGCGCGGAACCGCGTATCGTGGCCAATGCCGTGCTGTGGATTCTGACCACCGGCGAACCCTGGTCGAAGCTGCCGGGCCGCTATCCGTCCGGCCCCACGTGCCGGCGTCGGTTTGAAGAATGGCAACTGAACGGCACGCTGCTGGAGATGGTCCGGCTGTTGTCGCAAACGGGGCGGCGCACGTTCGCCTATATTCCTCAGCCGGCGCCTCCGGTCGGGGCCAAGCCGGCGGCCAAACCCGCTCCGGTTGCGGCGGAAGCACCCAGCATGCGCGACGAAGGTCTGCGTGGCGTGTCGTGGAAAAGTCCCGAGTCGTGGCAGACGCCAGGCGTGTCGAGCACGCTGAGCCACTGGCGTTCGGCCGATCCGATCGCCGACATCACGCGGCAGTTGTCCGGTGTCGCGGATGCGGCTCCGGTCACGCGCACGCCGGCAACATCCGCTGCATCCAGCACATGGCCCGTGATGCGCGCCGCCGTGCCCGCCGACAACAGCAGCAGCGAAGCGCTCGCGGTCGGCGCTGCGATGGAGCGTCTCGATGCGGCGATCGCATCGGCACGCCACTCGGAAGCTCCGGACGATCGACGCAAGCCGCTGTCGATGAGTCTCGCGCCGCGCGGCACGCAGATCGCCGGCCCGTACGGCTATCTGATCTACGTCGTGGCGGAGCAGGTGCCCAACGCGATGTATCGCGGGTGGACGGAAATCATGAAGGACGGCAAACGCGTCGAGCGTTCCGGCCTCGTCGGCCCACGCTTCGCGGACGCGCACGCGGCTGAGCAATACGCGCTCGAATGGGCGCGGCAGTGGATCGACCGTGAACGCCTGACGCAGGCCGCCGGCGAGTGCGTCGACAGCACGCATGCGCCGTCGGCGTATGCGCCGAGGCAGCCGGCTCGTCCGTTGCCCGCGTTGCGTCACCTGCCGGAGCCCGTCGCGGTGAATCATGGTGCGCCGTTGCATGGTCCGCTCAATGCATTTCGTGGACCGCTGCGCCGATATCCCGGTGACGCGGCCGCCGCAACAGCCTCGCCCGACAGCAACAGCGCAGCGGATCGTTTTCCATCGTCGTACACAGAACTGATCTCCCACGCGGGATGAGCACGGCTGTAAGCGCGGCTGCAAGCACAAGCTGTCAGCATGACTGTCGGCACGACCGAAAACACTGAAAACATCGTCGTCGGCACAGCAGTTCCCCGCGGCTGGTAGGAGCAACCGCCGCAGGTTCCCGCTTCATTCGTTGTGGTTCAGCTGTGTCACCTGGTTTGCCCGGTCACTGGCGTCCATACGTGTCGTCGAAGCGCACGATATCGTCTTCGCCGAGATACGAGCCGGACTGGACCTCGATCATTTCGAGCGGCATCTTGCCCGGATTCTCCAGGCGGTGCGTGACGCCGAGCGGAATATAAGCCGACTCGTTTTCGGAGACGATAAAGCGCTCTTCGCCTCGCGTGACGAGCGCCGTGCCGCGCACGACGATCCAATGTTCAGCGCGGTGATGATGCATTTGCAGCGAGAGCCGCGCACCGGGTTTGACGACGATGCGTTTGACCTGGAAGCGCTCGCCGGTGTCGACGGAATCGTAGTTGCCCCAAGGACGATGCACCTTGCGATGGTTGGCCGCTTCGACACCGCCCTCGGCGCGAATCCGTCCGACGATCTTCTTGACGTCCTGCACGCGCGACTTGTCGGCGACGAGAATCGCGTCGGCCGTTTCGACCACCACGAGATCCTGTGTGCCCACGCAGGCGATCAGGCGTCCTTCCGAATGCGCGAAGGTCGACGATGCGCCTTCGAACATCACGCGGCCGCGGCTCACGTTGTGATCGGCGTCCTTCTCCGAGATGTCCCAGATCGCGTCCCACGAACCCACGTCCGACCAGCCCGCGTGCAACGGCACGACCACGCCGGACGCGACGCTTTGATCCGCGCCGAGCTTCTCCATCACCGCGTAGTCGATCGAGTTGGACGGCGACGCGCTGAACGCGTCGCGTTGCAGACGGAAGAAGTCGCCGTCCGCCTTGCCGCCCGCGAAAGCCGCGGCGCACGCTTCGTAAATGGCCGGCTGGAAGTGGCGGATGGCTCTCAGCCAGGTCGACGCGCGCATGATGAAGATGCCGCTATTCCACCAGTACTCCTGCGATTGAACGTAGCGCTGCGCCAGTTCGAGATGCGGCTTTTCGACGAAGCGGTCGAGCTGGCGAGCGACGATCTTGCTTGATGCTTCGTTATCCGTAGCATCCGTATGATCGGCCGCATGAGCCGCCGACGAACCCAGCGCCGCTCCGATGCGAATGTAGCCGTAGCCGGTTTCTGCACGGGTCGGCACGATGCCCATCGTGACGATGCGGCCGGCCGCCGCTTGCTGCACGCCGGCGGCCACTGCCGCATGAAAACCGTCGCTGTCGGTGACCGCGTGGTCGGCGGGCATCACGACCATGATGCCGTCCTCGTCCTGCGCGGCGATCGACAGCGCGGCGGCCGTCAATGCCGGCGCCGTGTCGCGGCCGGTCGGTTCGAGAATCAGCCGGGTCGGCTTGCCGCTCGTGCGCAATTGCTCGGCGGTGGTGAAGCGCTGTTCTTCATTGGCCACCACGACGAGTTGTTCGGTGAGTGGATAACCGGATTCGAGTCCGTCGAGACGGCGCGTGGTGGATTGCAGCAGCGAGTCTTCGCCGAGCAGGCCGATCAGCTGTTTCGGATGCTGCTCGCGCGACATCGGCCACAGCCTTGTACCGGAGCCCCCCGCGAGAATCACAGGATGAACCTTGAGCTTGACGTTCAGGGGCGTAGCTTGCGTGGACCGGGTGTCGGCGGGCGTGGCCGTGACCGGAGCTGTCATGGTGAACTCCTCGAGGCTGGGTGAATGCGTGGAGTTTTATCATGAAGTCGGGAATCAATAAAAGCGCGTTAAATGCAAACGGTATAAACCGGCCGAATAAAAATAATCCATTTGATGAAGGAAAAATGTCCGGTCGATTTATCAAAAAGAAAAATTACCCGAAAAAAATCGGCGGCAATTTTTTTATCGCCGGTTCTGCGCGAGAATAGTGCCGAAAGGTGAGACGCAAGCTTCGCCGATCACAGCGGAACGAGACCAGAACTGCCTTACAGATAGGCCAGTGCAGCGCCTGAAGCGCACCCCAACTCGGTAACAATTACCGAATAAAATCCAGAAAAAATGCCGAAAATTGACCGATACAATTTGAGATATTTTGCGGTCTTGCAGTACGAATTTTAATACCGCCTTATCTATACCTGTACAAGGGTATTCACTCATTCCGACACAGATTTTTCAATCCGGCCATTCAGGCGGGATTCGGGCGCGATTTAGCCGAATCACGGATCGGGAAATAGAAGGGCAATCGCACCGCTTCAATCAGTTTCGCGTCGCGCGGGGTTTGGCGGACGCGGTTACCGGCGTGGCGTGCCTGCCGGTTACAGCGGAATGCGACGGACCTGATCAACCAACGGATGGCACTTGACTGACGAACTGAGGGGCAGCTCATGCTGAGCGTTCTATCGAGAATCATCGACATCGCCATGGTCGCGCTCGGCGCCGCCATCGCGGCGGCCGTGCGCAGCGGGAAAGTGGTGTGGCTGGACGATATGCAAAGCGTCTCGCTCGCGTTCGGCTGCCTGCTGGTGGTGGTGTTCTTTCCGGCGCTGGGCATCTATCAGTCATGGCGCGGCAAGCCGCTCTACGATCTGCTGTCGCGCGTAGCGGGCGGCTGGGTGATGGTGGAAATCACCGGCGTGCTGATCAGCTTCAGCCTGCACCGCTCGGACAACCTGTCGCGGCTGTGGCTCGTGTATTGGGCGGTGGCGACCATCGTGCTGCTGATCATCACCAAGGTGATCGTGTATTCGATCCTGCGCGGGCTGCGCCGCGAAGGTTTCAATCAGCGCGCGGTGGCGATCGTCGGCGGTGCGCCGTATGGGCGCTTTCTGATCGAGCAGATGCGCAGCCGTCCGGAAGCGGGCTTTAGCCCCGTCGTAGTGTTCGACGAGGACGGCACGATCAACCCCTACGAAGACCCCGACGCGGCCGACGCGATCGAAGGCGTGCCGGTCGAGCGCGACTATCAGCGGATGATCCAGCTCGTGCGCCAGCGCGCGATCCGCGAGTTGTGGCTGGCGCTGCCGATCTCGAAGGAGAAGGCGATCCATCGCTTCGTGATTGACCTGCGCAACGACTTCGTGAACATCCGCTTCATACCGGACGTGCGCAGCCTGACGCTGTTCAATCAACCGATGGTCGAATTGCTAGGCGTGCCGGCGATCAACCTGGCCGCGTCGCCGATCACCGATCTGCGCGTGCTGCCCAAGCGCGTGTTCGACCGCCTGTTCGCGCTGGCCGCATTGACCGCGCTGGCGCCGCTGATGCTGGCGATCGCCGCGATGGTGAAGTTGAGTTCGCCGGGTCCGGTGTTCTTCCGCCAGAAGCGCAAGGGCATCGACGGCAACCAGTTCGAGATCTACAAGTTCCGCTCGATGAAGCTGCACAAGGAAGAGACCGGCAAGATCACCCAGGCCACGCGGCGCGACCCGCGCATCACCGCGGTCGGCGCGTTCCTGCGGCGCACCAGCCTCGACGAGCTGCCGCAATTCATCAACGTGCTGCGCGGCGAGATGTCGGTGGTCGGCCCGCGTCCGCATGCGCTCGAACACGACGACATCTACAAGGATCTGGTGAAGGGCTACATGCACCGCTACCGGATCAAGCCGGGCATCACCGGATGGGCGCAGATCAACGGCTATCGCGGCGAAACCGACCGCATCGAAAAGATGATGGGCCGCGTCAAGCTCGATCTGTACTACATGCAGCACTGGACCTTCTGGCTCGACATCAAGATCGTCGTGCTGACGCTGTGGAAGGGCTTCGCGGGCAGCAATGCTTACTGAGTCCGGCTACTGAGCCCCGGTCATGCGACGCGCCACGCCGCGTGACCCACTCCTGAATCAACTCCATTTTCCGAGGTGTAATACATGAACCTGACGATCATCGGTAGTGGCTACGTAGGCCTCGTGACGGGCGCATGTCTGGCCGACATCGGCCACGACGTGTTCTGTCTCGACGTCGATCAGCGCAAGATCGACATGCTCAACAACGGCGGCGTGCCGATCCATGAACCGGGTCTGCAGGAAATCATCGCGCGCAATCGCCGCGCAGGGCGCCTGAAGTTCTCGACCGACATCGAGGCCGCGGTCGCGCACGGCGACATCCAGTTCATCGCGGTCGGCACTCCGTCCGACGAGGACGGTTCCGCCGACCTGCAATACGTGCTGGCCGCCGCGCGAAATATTGGCCGGCATATGACGGGCTTCAAGGTGATCGTCGACAAGTCGACGGTGCCGGTCGGCACGGCCTCGCGCGTGCGCGAGGTGGTTGCCGCCGAGCTGGCCGCGCGCAACCTCGATCACATGTTCTCGGTGGTGTCGAATCCGGAGTTTCTGAAAGAGGGCGCGGCGGTCGATGACTTCACGCGGCCCGATCGCATCGTGCTCGGCTGCGACGAGGACGTGCCGGGCGAAAAGGCGCGCGAACTGATGAAGCGCCTTTACGCGCCGTTCAACCGCAATCGCGAACGCACGCTGTACATGGACGTGCGCTCGGCCGAATTCACCAAGTACGCGGCCAACGCGATGCTCGCCACGCGCATCTCGTACATGAACGAGCTGGCCAATCTGGCTGACCGCGTCGGCGCGGACATCGAAGCGGTGCGTCGCGGCATCGGCTCCGATCCGCGTATCGGCTACGACTTCCTGTATGCCGGCTGCGGCTACGGCGGCTCGTGCTTCCCGAAGGACGTGCAGGCGCTGATCCGCACCGCCGCGGACCACAAAGCGAACCTGCGCATTCTCGAAGCGGTGGAAGCGGTCAATGAGACGCAGAAGCGCATCCTCGCGCAGAAGATCGTCGCGCGTCTGGGCGAGGACCTGTCGGACCGCACGTTCGGCGTGTGGGGCCTTGCGTTCAAGCCGAACACCGACGACATGCGCGAAGCGCCGAGCCGTGCGCTGATCGCCGAACTGCTGCGCCGTGGCGCGCGCGTGAAGGCCTACGACCCGGTCGCGATCGACGAATCGAAGCGCGTGTTCGCGCTCGATCTGCAGGACGTGCCGCAGCAGCACGCGCGGCTGTCGTTCGTGAAGGAAGAGATGGAAGCGGCCGAGGGCGTCGATGCGCTGGTGATCCTCACCGAATGGAAAGTCTTCAAGAGCCCGGACTTCGATTCGCTCAAGAAGATGCTGAAGAAGCCGCTGATTTTCGACGGCCGCAATCTGTACGAGCCGGATGCGCTGCTCGAACTCGGCATCGAGTATCACGCGATTGGCCGGCAGCATGCGTTGCGCAATGCGCCGGCGAGAGTCGGCGCGCACGCGCTGCCGCACGGCGAAGCCGACGCGGATGCGGTGAATGCAACCGCCGCCGCGAATCACTAGGCCGCGAGGCCACCGAGCCACCCGGTCACCGCACGCCTCCCAGGAGCCCGCCATGTTCGCCAACGTTCTGATTGTCTGTCATGCCAACGTGTGCCGTTCACCCGCCGCGGAAATGCTGTTCAAGGCAAAGCAGAGCGCGGCGGTCCAGGCGGGGCGCGCGGCGGCGCCGATCGCGTTTCATTCGGCGGGCCTGCGGGCGATGAACGGCCACGGCATGGACCCGGTGATGCAGCGCCTGCTTGCAGAGCGCGGCGTCGCGTCCGGCATTCATTACTCGCGGCGTCTTGACCGCCAGCTCGTGCGCGCCGCTGATCTGGTGCTCGTCACCGAGCGCGCGCAGGTGAGCGGCGTCGAAGCGCTCGATCCGGCCTCGCGCGGCAAGGTCTATGCGCTCGGCAAGTGGGAAGACGATTCCGACGTCGCCGATCCGCACGGCGGCGCCGAAACTGCATACAGGGAGAGTCTCGTGCTCATCGAACATCTGGTCATGGGATGGCTGAAAAAAATATGCTGATGAAAAAACTCACTGCAAACTCACTCGCGAGTTTCCGCGCGAAATTCGCCGCCTCGCTTTTGCTGACGTCCTTTCTGTCGGCCTGCGCCACCGCACCGGGCAACTTTCTCGACACGTCGCGCCTGAAGGAAGACGGTCAGAGCGCGCCCACCGAAACGTATCCGGTCCATCTGATCGACGCCAGCCTGATCGTCTCGCAGGCGCAAGCCGCCGCCGCGAAGACCCAGGTGCTGCCGACCTCGAATCTGACCGACCCGTCGCAGTACGTGTACCGGCTTTCGCCGCAGGACATTCTCGGCATCACCGTGTGGGATCACCCTGAACTGACCACCCCGCAAGGCAGCACGCTGTCGGCGGGCGGCAACACCACGCAGTCGATCGGCGGTGCGTTGCAGCAGCCGTATACGGCGGCGCTCCCTGGCCAGGCCGATCCGTACGGCCAGACCATCGCCGCCGACGGCACGATCTTTTTCCCGTTTGTCGGCCGCATCAAGGCTGCCGGCAAAACCACGAGCGAGCTGCGCGATCAGCTCGCAACCGGGCTGGTGCGCTATATCCGCAATCCGCAGGTCGACGTACGCGTGCTCTCGTATCGCGGCCAGAAAGTCCAGGTGACCGGCGAAGTGAAGACCCCGGGACCGCTTGCTATCAGCGACGTGCCGCTCACGCTGGTCGACGCGATCACGCGCTCGGGCGGTACGAACCCGGACGCCGATATCCAGCGCGTGCGCCTCACGCGCAACAACAAGCTCTACGTGCTCGACGCCGACCGCATGCTCGATCGCGGCGACACCACGCAGAACGTGATGCTGCAAAACGGCGACATGATCAATGTGCCGGACCGTACCGACGCCCGCATCTTCGTGATGGGTGAAGTGAAGACGCCGATCCAGCTGCCGATTATCCGAGGCCGGATGACGATCGCCGACGCGCTGACGCAGGGTGGCGGCATCCTCGACACCGACGCCAATCCGCGTCAGATCTTCGTGATGCGCGGCATGCGCGACCATCCGACCACGCCGGAAGTATTCCGCCTCGACATGACGCAACCGGACTCGATCATGCTGTCCTCGCAGTTCCAGTTGCAGCCGCTTGATGTCGTGTATGTCGGCACCGCTGCTTCGACCACCTTCAACCGTGTGTTGCAGCAGGTCCTGCCGAGCGTGCAGACGCTGTTCTACCTGAAGCAGCTGACGCGTTGAACCTCTGAGTAGACAGGCCCGCGCCGCCCCTAAGTGGGCGCGGCGCGGGACCGAAGCAAAACGCAGAAGCAATGCAAGAGCAAACGCCGAAGCAACCGATACGGGATCGAATTGTGAGCAATCAAATCTCTCCACACATGGCTGGTCCGATCAAGACCGAAGAAGAGGACGTCGTCCTCGGACAACTGGTGCAGGTGATCCTCGACGACATCTGGTGGCTGCTCGCGATCGCCGGCGTGATCATCGCGATGGCCGCCGCGTACTGCTACCTCGCCAAGCCGATCTATTCGGCCGACGCGCACGTGCGGGTCGAGCAGTCCGACAACACGTCGCAAGCGCTCACGCAGACGCAGACCGGCGCCGCGATCACCACCGGCTCCAGCTCGCTGCCGACCGACGCCGAAATCGAAATCATCAAGAGCCGCGGCGTGGTCGGCCCGGTGGTGCAGCAGTTGAAGCTGAACTTCAGCGTCACGCCGAAGACGATTCCGCTGCTCGGCAGCATCGCTGCGCGCATGGCGACGCCTGGCCAGCCGGCGCGTGCGTGGCTGGGACTGAGCTCGTATGCATGGGGCGGAGAGAACGTCGAAGTCGATTCGATCGACGTGACGCCCGCGCTCGAAGGCCAGAAGCTGACGCTGCGCGTGATCGACGACCAGCACTACCTGTTGTATGCGCCCAACGGCGCGCTGTTGCTGCGCGGCCAGGTCGGCCAGCAGGCGCAAGGCGGCGGCGTGACGATGCTCGTCAAAACGCTGGTCGCGCGTGCTGGCCAGGAATTCACGGTGGTGCGCTCCAACGACCTCGACGCGATCACCGCGTTCCAGTCGGCCATCAGCGTACAGGAGCAGGGCAAGCAGACCGGCGTGATCCAGATCTCGCTGGAGGACAAGAGCGCCGAGCACGCGGCGCTGGTCGCCAATGCGCTCGCGCAGTCGTATGTGCGCCAGCACGTGTCGAACAAGCAGGAAGACGCGATCAGGATGCTCGACTTCCTGAAGAGCGAAGAGCCGCGCCTGAAGTCCGATCTCGAACGCGCCGAAGCCGCGTTGACCGCGTATCAGCGCCAGTCCGGCTCGATCAACGCGAGCGACGAAGCGAAGGTGTACCTTGAAGGCAGCGTGCAGTACGAGCAGCAGATCGCCGGCCTGCGCCTGCAGATGGCGCAACTGACCGAGCGTTACGGCGACGACCACCCGCTGCTCAAGGCCGCGCGTGAACAGATGACCGAGTTGCAGGCGCAGCGCGCCAAATACGCGGACCGCTTCCGCGATCTGCCCGCCACCGAAGTGAAGGCGGTGCAGTTGCAGCGCGACGCGAAGGTCGCCGAAGACATCTACGTACTGCTGCTCAACCGCGTGCAGGAGCTGTCGGTGCAGAAGGCGGGCACGGGCGGCAACGTGCATATCGTCGACGCCGCGCTGCGTCCCGGCGCGCCGGTCAAGCCGAAAAAGATGCTGATCCTGTCGGCGGCGGTGATTCTCGGGCTGATCGCGGGCACGGGTTTCGTGTTCATGCGCCGCAATATGTTCAAGGGCATCGACGACCCCGATCACATCGAGCGCGCGTTCCATCTGCCGGTGTTCGGCCTCGTGCCGCAAAGCGCCGAGCAGGCGCAACTCGAAAGCGCGTTCCAGCGCGGCGGCGAACGGCTGCGCTCGGTGCTGGCGAACGCGCGTCCGAAGGACGTGACGATCGAAAGCCTGCGCAGCCTGCGCACCTCGATGCAGTTCACGATGATGGATGCGCGCAACTGCATCGTCATGCTGACCGGCCCGATGGCCGGCGTCGGCAAGAGCTTCCTGACGGCCAATCTCGCGGTGCTGCTCGCCAATTCGGGCAAGCGCGTGCTGCTGATCGACGGCGACATGCGGCGCGGCGTGCTCGAACGCTACCTCGGCGGCCCGCAGGACAACGGCCTGTCCGAACTGCTGAGCGGCCAGATCTCGCTGGAAGAGGCGATTCGCATCTCGAACATCGAAGGCCTCAGCTTCATCTCGTGTGGCCGCCGTCCGCCCAATCCGTCGGAGCTGCTGATGTCGCCGCGTCTGCCGCAATACCTCGACGGGCTCGCCAAACGCTACGACGTGATCCTGATCGACACGCCGCCGGTGCTGGCCGTGACCGATGCGTCGATCCTCGGCGCGTATGCCGGCTCGACCTTCTTCGTGATGCGCTCGGGAATGCACTCCGAAGGCGAGATCGCCGGCGCGCTCAAGCGTCTGCGCGCGGCGGGCGTGCACGTGCAGGGCGGCATCTTCAACGGCATGCCGGCGCGCTCGCGCGGCGGCTACGACCGCGGCTATGCGGCGGTTCAGGAATACCTGAGCACCTGAGCGCCGCGCGCGCTCCGAACGCTCTGACTCCAGCGCAACGACGATAAAAAAGGACATCACGATGAAAGTGACGGTACTGATTCCGACCTACCGCCGCCCGGCCGATCTGGTGCGCTGCCTCGCGGCGCTGCAACGACAGTCGCGCGTGCCGGACGAAGTGGTGGTGGTGGCGCGCGCCGACGACGACGCGACGCATGCGTGTCTGCGCGACCCGGCCGTGCCGGGCAAGCTGCCGCTCGTGATCGCGCCGGTCGGCGTGCCCGGCCAGGTCGCCGCGCTCAATCGCGGGCTCGATGCCGCGAGCGGCGACGTGATCGCGATCACCGACGACGACGCCGCGCCGCACGCCGACTGGGTCGAGCGGATCGCCGCCGCGTTCGCGAGCGACGCGCGTCTGGGCGCGCTCGGCGGGCGTGACTGGGTGCACGAGAAGGGCCGCGTGCTGGACGGCGAGCGGCCGCTGGTGGGCAAGGTGACCGCGCACGGCAAGATCATCGGCAATCATCATCTCGGGGTGGGCAGCGCGCGCGAAGTCGACATCCTGAAGGGCGCCAACATGAGCTACCGGCGCGACGCGGTACGCACGATCCGCTTCGACGCACGCCTGCGCGGCGCGGGCGCGCAGGTCCACAACGACATGGCGTTCAGCCTCGCGGTGAAGAACGCCGGCTGGAAGCTGATGTACGACCCGCGCGTGGCGGTCGATCACTTCCCGGCCGAGCGTTTCGACGACGACCGCCGCGACGCGCAAACCATGACGGCATTGCGCAATGCCGCGTTCAACTTCCATCTGATCCTGCGCGACCAGTTGCCGCCGCTGCGCCGCGAAACCGCGTGGTGGTGGTGGACGCTGGTTGGCACGCGGCTCTATCCGGGGCTCACGCATGCGGCGCTCGCGCTGGTTTCGAAGCAGGCGGGGCTGAAGCTGTCGCGCTGGCGCGCGGTGCGCAACGGCGCGCACGAGGCGCGCCGCGCGCTGTCGCGAGTGACCCGAGCCGCGTGAGCCACGCCGCAACCCCCACGTTCGCGCATCGGCCTGGGGCCCCCGCCAGGGCCGCCGATGCCTCTTTCCACCGGCAGAGCGGAGTGTCTGCATGAGTACGAAAGTTCACGTTCATCTGTTTTACGGCGCCGACCCGCGTTTTTACCGGCCGGGCGACAACATCGGCTGTCTGTACGGCTATCACCACGCCGAGTCCGATGAGTTCAAGCTGACCTATTCGCAGGACGCGCGCGAAGGCAAACCGGTGCGGCTGCTGCGCCGCGCGCTGAAGGCGGCGCTGGGGTTCGACTTCATCCACACGTGGCGCAACCGCGCCGAGATGCTGCGCTCGGACGTGATCTGGACGCACACCGAACAGGAATGGCTGTCCGCCGCGCTGATGCTGCTTTTGAGCGGCCGCAAGGCGGGCGCGGGCGCGTCGCCGCTGCTGCTCGCGCAAAGCGTCTGGCTGCTCGATAAGTGGCCTACGTATGGGATTTTGCGCAGCTGGCTGTATCGCAAGCTGATGCGCCGCGCCGATCAGCTGACCACGCTCGCCAGCGAAAACGCCGGGCTGTGCCAGCGCTATTTCGGCCGTGACGCGCAGCCGCTGCTGTACGGCCTGAACACACGCGACTTCCCCGTCAACGCGCCGGCGCAATGGACGCCGCATACGCCGCTGCGCATCGCCGCGATCGGCAACGACCGCGACCGCGACTGGGAGACGCTCATCAAGGCATTCGGCAACGATCCGCGCTACACGGTGAAGCTCGCGACGCGGCGGCGCATACCCGCGTCGCTGCGCGCGCCGAACGTGGAGATCGCGCTATTCTCGGGCATCAAGAAGCAGCACGAACTGTACGACTGGGCCGATGTGATCGTCGTGCCGTTGCGGCCGAATTCGCACGCTTCGGGCATCACCGTGATGCTCGAAGCGGCGGCGGTCGGCAAGCCGATGGTGGTGACGAACGTCGGCGCGTTGCAGGATTATTTTCCGGCGGACGAGGTGGCCTATATTCCGCCGTTCGATCCGCAGGCGTTGCGCGACGCGGCCGACAAACTCGCCGCATCGCCAGCCGACGCGTTGCGCCAGGCGCAGGCGGCGGCTGCCGGTTTGCTGTCGCGCGATCTGACCACGCAGCACTACGCGATGCAGCACGTGCGGATTACGCGGGAGATGCTGCGCGCGCGTGCGCAGGGCGAGGCGAACACGCAGACACAAACGCAAACACAGGCACGCACGCACGCGCAAGGGCGTACCCCGACCGCCGCCCAGACCCACGCACCGAAGCCCGCGCAAACCCCACGCGCGCCCGCGCGCGAATCACGCGGAGGCCTCTGAACGATGTCGACGATTCCGCGAGCCGGCGTTCCCGACGCTTCGGCAGCAAGCGGCCCCGCGCGGCTGCTGTCCGGCAGCCGGCGCGACTGGCTGCCGGCGCTGTTGCTGTGGCTGGTCACGGCGGTGTTGATCGTCGCGCATCAGGGCACGGTGCTCACGCTCGCGTTTCCGGTGCTCGCGATCCTCACGGGCCTGTGGCTCTACTTCAAAAGCCCGGCGCGCTACATCGGCTTCATGTGGTGGCTGTGGTTTCTGAGCCCCGAAGTGCGGCGTCTGGCCGACTGGTCCAAAGGCTCGTTCACGCCGACCAGCCTGATCCAGGTCGCGCCGCTCGCGGTCACGATGATCAGCGCGCTGTCGCTGCTGCGCTACTACAAACTGCTCGCGCAGCGGCGCGGCCTGCCGGTGCTGCTGATCCTGCTCGGCCTCGTCTACGCGTTCATGGTCGGCGTGATGTCGAGCGGCCCGCTCGCGGCCACCTACGACCTAGCCAACTGGCTCTATCCGATCCTGATCGGCTTTCACATCATGGCGCACACGCGCCAGTATCCGCAGTACCGCGACACCATCGTCAACACGTTCATCTGGGGCATGCTGGCGATGGGCGGCTACGGGCTGATCCAGTTCTTCATCATGCCGCAGTGGGACGTGCTGTGGATGCTCGGCTCGCAGATGAACTCGCAAGGCGACCCTGTGCCGATGGGCGTGCGCGTGTTCAGCACGATGAATTCGTCGGGACCGTTCGCGTTCGCGATGATGGGCGCGATGGTCTTCGTGATGGCGGCGACCCACCGCGTGCGCTGGGTCGCCGCGGCGCTCGGCTTCTTCGCGTTCGCGCTGAGCCTCGTGCGCTCGACGTGGGGCGGCTGGGTCATCGCGCTCTTGATCCAGCTCGTGAAGGCGAACAACAAGGTGCGCGTGCGCATCGTCGGCAGTGCGGTGCTGCTCGCAGGCCTGTGCGTGCCGCTGCTGGCGGTCGGCCCGGTGGCCGAGCGGATGCAGGCGCGCCTTGACACCATCGTCAACCTGAACGACGACCAGAGCTACGCCGCCCGCAACGAGTTCTACGCGACCTTCGCGAAGACCGCGTTCACCGACGTGGCCGGCGAGGGCATGGGCGCGACCGGCACCTCGACCAAGCTGTCGAACGACGGCGGCCAGCTCGGCCAGTACGGCAACTTCGACAGCGGCGTGATGAACATCCCGTTCGTGCTCGGCTGGCCCGGCACGCTGCTGTACATGTCGGGCATCGTCTGGCTGCTCACGCGCGCGGTGCTCGCGTCGTTCAAATTGCGCGACGACAAATTCGTGTCAGCGTGCCTGAGCCTGAGTCTCGCGACCTTCGCGATGCTGGTGTTCACCAACTCGCTGGTCGGCACCGGCGGACTTCTGCTTTTCATGAGTGTTTTTTCGATTCTTTCCGCGGTCCATCACGACAAGATGAATCGCCGCCGCACGCCATTTCTCCACGGAGGCACTGATTGAGAGTCGCCATTGTCACGCACGTAGTGCGCCATAACGACGGCCAGGGGCGCGTCAACCACGAGATCGCGCGCGCCGCCCTCGACGAGAACATCGGCGTCACGCTGGTCGCGTCGCACGTCGCGCCTGAGTTGCTCGCGCATCCGAACGTCCGCTGGGCGCCGGTGAAAATCGGCCGCTGGTGGCCCACCAATCTGCTGCGCCAGCAGGTGTTCGCGTTCAAGAGCGCGCTGTGGCTGCGCGCGCATCGCCTCGAATTCGACGTGCTGCACGTGAACGGCTTCATCACGTGGATGCCCGCCGACGTCAACACGTCGCACTTCGTGCACAGCGGCTGGTTCGGCAGCAAGTACTACCCGTTCGGGCTGACCAAGGGCGTGTGGTCCGCGTATCAGTCGGTGTATACGCGCTGCAACGCGTTGCTCGAACGCTGGGCCTACCGGCGCTCGAAAGTCATCACGGCGGTGTCGCAGAAGGTCGCCGACGAAATCCGCGCGATCGGGCTGACGCCCCACAACCGCGTGGACGTGATCTACAACGGCGTCGACACGCAGGGCTTCGCGGCGGCCACCGGCAACCGCGAGAAATTCGGCCTGCCGAAGGACGCGTTCCTGCTGCTGTTCGTCGGCGACCTGCGCACGCCGCGCAAGAATCTCGGCACTGTGCTGGCCGCGCTCAAGCATCTGCCGGAGCACGTGCAGATCGCGGTGGCGGGCTTCCTGCCGGGCAGCCCGTATCCGGACGAAGCGAAGGCGCTCGGCATCGCGCATCGTGTGCATTTTCTCGGGCTGGTCAAGGAGATGCCGGTGCTGATGCATTCGGTCGACGCGTTCGTGTTCCCGTCGCGCTATGAGGCGATGAGCCTGTCCCTGCTCGAAGCGATGGCGGCCGGCTTGCCGGTGGTCACCGCGCGCACCGCGGGCGGCGCCGAGATCATCACGCCGGAGTGCGGCATCGTGCTCGACGATCCGGACGACCCTAAGGCATTGGCCGGCGCGGTCGCGCGCCTCGCGGGCGACGACGACGCGCGCCGCGCGATGGGCATCGCCGCCAATCAGCTCGCCACCGGCTTCGGCTGGGCGCGCATGGCCGCGCAGTACATCGCGCTGTACCGGCAGTTGGCCGGGCAACAGGAAAACCGCCGGCGCAGCGAGGCGGAAGCGTCGGCGGCCGCCAAGACCGACGCGTTGACGCTCAACACGCTGGCCGGACAGAAGAGCGCGGAATGACGCAACGCGTATCGGTGCGCCAGCTCGCTGCGACGTGCTGTGCCGCGCATTCACTCGGCGCTTCATCAACACAACTCTCAGAACGCACAGGGGCAAAACCATGACGACGAGCTCAATCAAATCGCTGCAGATCGGGATGCACTGGTTTCCCGAACGCGCGGGCGGCCTCGACCGCATGTACTACTCGCTGGTCGGCGCGCTGCCGGGCGCGGGCGTCGCGGTGCGCGGCGTGGTGGCCGGCTCGCCGAAAGTGGCCGCGGACACCGGCGGCGCCATCAATGGCTTCGGTTCGGCCGCGCAATCGCTGCCGTTGCGGCTGATGGCGGCACGCCGCGCGCTGCGCCAGGAAATCAGCATGTCGCGGCCGGATGTGATTTCGTCGCACTTCGCGCTGTACACGTTTCCGGGACTGGACGTGACGCGCGGCATTCCGCAGGTCTCGCATTTTCAGGGGCCGTGGGCCGACGAGAGCCACGTCGAAGGCGCGGATTCGCTCGGCCAGCGCGCCAAGCGCTATCTGGAGCAGTCGGTGTATGCGCGCTCGTCGCGGCTGATCGTGCTGTCGGACGCGTTCGGCAAGATTTTGACGTCGCGCTACCGGATCGCGCCGGAGCGCGTGCGCGTGGTGCCCGGTTGTGTCGATGTCGAGCAGTTCAATCTGCCGATCACGCCCGCCGAGGCCCGTCTGAAGCTGCAATTGCCGCAAGACCGGCCGATCGTGCTGGCGGTGCGGCGTCTCGTTCGCCGCATGGGTCTCGAAGATCTGATCGACGCGGTGAAGCTGCTCAAGCGCAGCGCGCCCGACGTACTGTTGCTGATCGCGGGCAAGGGGCGGCTCGAAGGCGAGTTGCAGGCGCGCATCAGCGCAGCGGGGCTGGAAGACAACGTGAAGCTGCTGGGCTTCGTGCCCGATCAGCATCTGGCGGCGCTGTATCGCGCGGCGAATATCAGCGTGGTGCCGACGGTCGCGCTCGAAGGCTTTGGGCTCATCACGGTCGAATCGCTCGCGTCGGGTACGCCCGTGCTGGTGACGCCGGTGGGCGGGTTGCCGGAAGCGGTGGCAGGCTTGTCGCCGAATCTGGTGTTGCCGGAAACGGGCGCGAAGGCGATCGCGGACGGGCTGGCGGGGGCGCTGAACGGCTCGCTGAAGCTGCCGGATGCGGATGCGTGCCGCCGTTACGCGCGTGAGAACTTCGATAACGCGGTGATCGCGAAGCGGGTAGCGTCGGTGTATAGCGAGGCGATCGCGGCGGGTGGGGTGCACTGAGTTTGCCGGTTGCCGTCAGCGTGTGGCGGCAACCCACGGCGCAAAAAAACGCGGCCAACCGGCCGCGCTTTTTTTTTCACAGAGGTTCGAAATCAGAACGTCTCGTGATGCTCGTTGCGGCCGATGTCCGCGTGAACCATCATGTGGCACAGCTGTTCGAGCGTGGTTTGCGGCTGCCAGCCGAGCGTGTCGCGGGCCTTGTCCGCGCAGCCGATCAGCAGGTCCACTTCGGCCGGTCGATAGAACTTCGGATTCACGCGCACCAACGTCTTGCCGGTCGCGACGTCGATGCCGGTTTCGCGCTCGTCCTTGCCCGACCATTCGATCTGATAACCCGCGGCGGCGAACGCCATGCGCACGAAATCACGAACCGTCTCGGTGCGGCCGGTGGCGAGCACGAAGGTGTCGGGCGTGTCGGCTTGCAGCATGCGCCACATCCCTTCGACGTATTCGAGCGCGAAGCCCCAGTCGCGCTGCGCGCTCAGGTTGCCCAACTCCAGCACGTCCTGCTTGCCGAGCTTGATCTTCGCGACCGTGTCGGTGATCTTGCGGGTGACGAATTCGCGGCCACGCAGCGGCGATTCGTGGTTGAACAGAATCCCGCTGCTCGCGAACAGGTTGTACGACTCGCGATAGTTGATGGTCGACCAGTGCGCGAACAGCTTGGCGACGCCGTACGGGCTGCGCGGATAGAAGGGCGTGCTCTCGCGTTGCGGAACCGCCTGCACGAGGCCGAACATCTCCGACGTCGACGCCTGGTAGAAGCGCGTCTTCGGGCTCAGAATGCGCAGGCCTTCCAGCAGATTCAGCGCGCCGACGCCGGTCACTTCCGCAGTGGTCACGGGCTGGTCGAACGAGACGCCGACGAAGCTCTGCGCGGCGAGGTTGTACAGCTCGTCGGCCTGTGCGCCTTCGAGCAGGCGCAGCGTGGAGCCGAGGTCGGTCAGGTCGTGTTCGACCAGCCGCAGATTCGGATGGTCGAGCACGCCGAGCTCACGCATGCGCCAGAAATTGACCGAGCTGGTGCGCCGGTAAGTGCCGGTCACGTGATAGCCCTTTTCGAGCAGCAGTTTGGTCAGATAGGCGCCGTCCTGTCCGGATACGCCGGTGATGATCGCTTTGCGTGGTTGGCTCATAGCTTGCCTTCGAGATTGTTAAAAGAAAAAAGGAAGAAGCATTCGCGCCGGTCAGGGCGCATTTCATCGGCACACTCGGAAGCGCATTTCAGAAGCACGATCCGCGAACGTCGCCAGTGGGAGTCACCAGCGGGGCCTCGCGAAGCGCGCTTGAAAAAGAGCTTCAGAGCGCGGCGTCCAGCAGTCGCCGCACCAGAGGTTCGACGACCTGATAATCCTGTTCGGCCTTGAGCCGGTACAGGTCCGGCTTCGGATGCGCGCCGTCGGACATCAGCGTCTGCCAGTCCGGCAGACGGCTGACGTAGGCGAACTGGTCGACGAGCGGCACTTGCTGTTCGGCGGCCACGCGGCGCGTCATCGCGACCATCGCGGCGAGCCGCGCGTTGAGCTGGTTGTCGGGCATCGGATTCGAGGTCTGCAGAACCGGCTGCTTGCCGAGCGCGCGAGCGGTTTTCACGAGCGCTGTTTCGGCTGCGTAGAACTGCTCGGGCGTCTGGTTCTGCATCACTTCGTTGATGCCGTAGTTGATCAACACGATCTGCGCAGGCGACGCCGCGAGGCGTTCTTGCCAAGGCAGACCGGCGCTCGGGCCGGCGCGCCGGTTGCCGGTGCCGTCGCGCAGTTGCGTGGCCATCGTGCCGCCTACGCCGAAGTTCTCGACGCGCACGCGATCGCCGTAATGCGTGTGCAAGTCCTGTTGCAGATAAGACACGGCGTTTTGCGGCTGCGGCCCGCAGTGGCCTTCGCTGCAGGTGATGCCGAGCGTGGTCGAATCGCCGTATGCGTCGATCCGGATTTGCGTTTGTGCCTGCGGCTGCGGTGCTTGCGGCTTTTGCGCCGCGTTGGCACGGACGGAGAAGGCCGCAGGTGCTAGTGCGAGTGCGAACACAAGCGCGCTCATCAATGCACCCACGAGCGGATTCACACGCGCCCGCACAAGCGAACCTGACGCCGACGCCCCAGCGCTCACGCTCGCGCGAACCCATTCACGGCGGCTCATGCGCGGCTTTGCGGTGCTTGCCGCGCAGCGCGAGCCCCGGCGACCCCGCCGCCCGGCGCATGCGCGTGGGTCTGCGCCTGCATTTGCGAATGCGCCTTGCCACGCGCGCAGAAGATCAACCGCTTCTCGAACGCGAACCAGGTGATGCTCGAATAGACGAGCGTGATCGCGAGTGCGAGCGCGGCGGTCACATAGCGGTTCAGATGCAGCGGCCACAGCACGTACAGCACGCTCAGATGAATCAGGTAAATTGTGTAGCTGATGGTGCCGATATAGACCAGCACCGGATTGCACAGCAGCCGTTTGACGATGCCCTTGCTTTGCAGAGCGATGACCACGACCGAAGTACAAAGCACCAACGAAATGCTATAGAGCCCCGCATTCGAGAGCGGCGTATTGGCCGCGCGAAAACGCGGGAAGTGCAGATGCAGCCACGCGAGCACGGCGAGCGCGGCGAAGAAGCCGAGCACCGCGAGACCCTTGAACGGCTCCAGCGCGTCGCGATCGCGCCGCACCGCGACCGCCAGCAGCGCGCCGGCCGCGAGCAGGTCCATGCGGAACGGCGTCAGGTAATAGATCGGCCAGAACGAATCGAACCACGGCGTGGCGACTGCGCGCAGCACCGGCACCAGCACGACCAGCGCGGCCGCCACATAGCCGAGCAGACGCTCGGGCACCAGCAGGATCACGAACGGCCAGAAAATATAGAACTGCTCCTCGACCGCGAGCGACCACAGCACATTCAGGCTGTCGTGACCGCTCTGATTGAGCGCGTCGCCGATATTGGTCGCGAAGAACGCGTACCAGTACCAGTGCTGCGCCCACGCGAGGCCGAACAGCAACGACGACACCACCATCAGCAGCACGTACGGCGGCAGGATGCGCCGCGCGCGGCGCGCGTAAAAGTAGCGGAAATACGGCAACTGGCGTTCCTTGCGATCGAGCAGGATGCCGCTGATCAGAAAGCCGCTCAAAACAAAAAACAGATCGACACCCATCCACAGCGGCGCCTTCAGCGCGTGCTGCGCGAAGACCGCGAGCACGGCGATGGCGCGCAGGCCGTCGAGCTGCACGATGCGGGAGTGGGTAGGCGCGAGGGGCAATGCGCTGGCTGTCATGAACCGTCCATGGTGTGAAGCGGATGGGCCGGGCGAAGCGTCACACGTGATTCCACACGGAACACGCGTACTCGCTTCGCGTCGCAACGGAAGTGCAGTCGATTCTAGGGAAAAGAAAATCGCGAAAAAACGGTAATGAATAAGAGAAGTGAATCAGATTGCAACAGGGTGTTTCGTTATCCATTAGAAATGGATTTATATGCTTGCGCGCAGACCTTCGCGTGATGCGTAATAACTGCCAGGAGTGGGCCGGCGCATCGGTAAAGATGGGGATAAAGCGCACAGCGCGGGTTCATTGCAGGTCCGGTACATTACGCGCCGTAACGCATTTCAATTTAATTGATTTTTAAATCACTTTCTTTCGTCACGCTTAAAGCATCGAATATTTTTGAATTATTTTCGATTTTCGTCGCGGCGTTTTTTCCGCGTAATGTGAGCCGTGCGGATTGGCATGTCCGGGACCGCGCGCGGGCCGCACACGGCACGCGTCGTCAGGCATCCGGATGGGTGGTGGCGGTCATGACATGACGGCCGCCGGCCACGAACATCGCCTCGCCGTGCGGCAGCGCATCCGTCCTTCCTGCACGAATCGGCCGCACGGTTTTCTTGCGTGGCTTCCGGCTGCGTGGCCCGCCACATCAATTGATTTTTTATCCGCGCGGGCTCGTGCCCGAGCGCGGCGCTGACTGGAGGATCTACCTTGCTCCGTTTCACGTTCAAAAGCTGGCTCGCCGTATTGGCGTGCGCCGCCGGACTGGCTGCGGGATCGGTCAGTTTCACGGCTTGCGCGGAAACAGCGTTGAACGCGAAGACCTCATGGATCGGCAACAGCTTCGGTTTCGGTGACGGCACATGGGCGCAGATCAACATCACCGCGATCGCGGTGGCGCCCGACGGCAAGGTCTACACCAACGCGCCCTGGGACGAGAGCGGCGCGGAGGCCAGCGTCTATCAGAAGGGCAAGATGCTCGGCTTCGCGGGCGGCACGCATGGCTGGGGCAATAGCGGCGGCAGTGCGATCGCGGTCAATCGCAAGTATGCGTTCGTGGCGATCGCGGTCGGCAACGAAAAGGGGCGGCTGGTCGAGCAGGGCGTGTGGCCGGAGAAGGGCAAGCAATGGTTCGGTATTTCGCGCCGCCAGATCGCCGATCCGAAACGTGCCGCGCCGTTCCAGCCCGCCGCGAAAAGCGCGGACCCGCATGCGCAACTCGCGGCGGGCTTCCTGATGATGAACGAAGTGCCAACCGGCACGAGCGCGGAAATCGGCGGCCTGGCGGCCAACGAGACCACGCTGTTCGCGTCGAACACTGCGCGCGATCGCATCGAGGTGTACGACGCCGAGTCGATGCAGAAGAAGGCCGCATGGACCGTGCACGAGCCAGGCCGCATCGCGCTCGCGCCCGACGGCACGCTGTGGGTGCTGAGCGGCACGCGCAACGACCGCGCGCCGCACGTCGAGCACTACACCGCAACCGGCCAGCGCATCGAAGAAAACTTCGCGCTGCCGGCCGACACGGTGGCGGTCGATCTCACCGTCGACGCGCAAGGCCGCATCCTGATCGCCGACAACGGTCCGCGCCAGCAGGTGCTGTTCTTCACGAAGAACGATGGCCGCTATACGGAGTCCGGCACGCTTGGCGAGAAAGGCGGCATCTTCAGCGGCATCGCGGGCAAGCCGGGACCGCGGCGCTTTAACGGACTGACCAGCGTCGGCGTGGATGGGCGCGGCAACGTCTATGTATCGACCAACGGTATCGGTCCGCGCTACGAGCCAATCGGCGCGGGACTCGGCGCGACGCTGGAGAGCTATGCGCCCGACGGCAGACAGAACTGGCAGGTGCAGGGGCTGCTGTTCGTCGACGGCGCGTGGATCGATCCGTCGCGGCCGGACAGCGTCTATACCGGCAACAAGCGCTTCGAACTCGATCTGTCGAAGCCCGCCGGACAGGACTGGAAATACGCAGGATTCCTGTCGAATCGCTTCAGATATCCGGACGATCCGGTCTTTCACACCGACCAGTATCCGGGCCTGCCGATCGCCCGCAAGCTGAAGGGCCGCACGTTCCTGTACCTGACGGACATGTATGCGGACCATCTGAAGATCTATCGCTTCGATCCGCAGCATGACGGCGAAACGGCGATTCCGTCGGGCTTCATCGCGGGCCGCGAGCGCGGGGTCGCGAAGGTGCCGAATGCGCCGCCGGGCGGCGACTGGATCTGGCGCGATACGAACGGCGACGGCCGCTTCGACAGCACCGAATTCACGCTCAACACGAGCGGCACGAAGCTCGCGGGCGGCTGGGGCTGGTGGGTCGATACCAACGGCGACATCTGGCGCACGCGCGACACCAAGGGCATCTATCGCTTCCGTTTCGGCGGGCTGGATGCGAAGGGCAATCCGGTCTATTCGTACTCGGACCTGACGCAGTACCCGGTGCCGCAACCGTTCACGGAACTGCATCGCGCGATCTACGACCCCGCCACCGATTCGCTGTACGTGAGCGGCTATACGCCCGACACGCCAGTCGATCGCGGCTTCTGGAAAGAAGTGGGACGCGTGCTGGTGCGCTACGACAAATGGTCGAGCGGCAATCCGGTTCAGCGCTACGCGATCACGCTGCCGTGGCAGACGCAGAGCAAACCCATCGCGACGATCATCGGCCTGACCGTCGAAGGGCAATACATCTTCGGCGTCGAACCGGTCGGCGCGGTGCACGTGTGGGACAAGGACAGCGGCAAGGAACTGGGCGTGATCCGTCCGGGCCCGGAAGTGGGGCGCGCGTCGGGCTGGGTCGATGTGCCCAACGGCATCAGCGCGGCGAAGCGCGCGAACGGCGAGTACCTGGTGTTCGTCGAGGAAGACGCGCGCGGCAAGGTGCTGATGTATCGCTGGACACCTTGATAAAGCGGGTGGTGTGAAGGCTTCCTTTGCATCATCGCCGCCCGAAGCCAGGCCCGCGCGACCCCAACGCAAAAGCATGAGCAACCGCAAACGCAATCGCAGTCAAACCCAAGGCATCCGATGGACAAAGGCATTCTCAGGAACGTAGCGATCAATTTCTTCGGGCTGGTGCTGCCGACCTTCGTCTCGCTCGTGACCGTGCCGTCGTATATCAAGCTGCTCGGCGTCGAGCGCTACGGCGTGATCAGTCTCGTGTGGACTTTGATCGGCTACTTCGGGATTCTCGATCTCGGCATGAGCATGGCCGCGCAGAACCACATCTCGAAGGCGCGCGCATCCGGCGACAAGGACGAAAGCGCGCGCGTGTTCTGGAGCGCGACGTGGCTCAACCTCGCGACCGGCGTGATCGGCGGCCTGATCATCTACTTCGGCGCGTTTCTGTACACCGCGTACTTCACCAAGGTGTCGCCCGAGCTTCAGCACGAGGTGTATATGGCGCTGCCGTGGCTCGCGGTGGCGATTCCGATCGCCAACGTGTCGTGGGTGTTCGCCGGCGCGATCAACGGCGCGGAACGCTTCGGCGTCTACAACACCAATCAGACGCTCGGCACGTTTCTGTTTCAGTTGCTGCCGCTGGGTGCTGCGTTGTGGCTCGGCGCGACGTTGCAGAACGTGCTCGCCGCGGCGGTGTTCGCGCGGATTCTGGCCGCGCTGCTGCTCGGCCGCTCCGCGTTGAAGGTGCTGGACATTCGCCGCGTGTTGCCGCCGCAGTTCGGTGTCGCGAAGGGGCTCTTCAACTTCGGCGGCTGGATGCTGATTGCCAGCGTCACCACGATGGTCGCCGACTCGCTCGACCGCGTGATGCTCGGCACGAGTCTCGGCGCGCGTTTCGTCACGTACTACACGGTGCCGCAAAACCTCGTCACGCGTTTGAACATCGTGCCGACCGCGCTGGTGCGCACGCTGTTTCCGCGCTTGTCCGCGGTTGGCCGCGCGGACGCCGACACCATCACGCAGCAGTCGCTCGAATTTCTGAACGGCGTGTTCACGCCGGTCGCGCTGGTCGCGATGCTGGTGCTCGAACCGTTCCTGCATTTGTGGGTCGGCAATGAGATCGCCACGGTGGCCGCACCCGTGGGCCGCATCATGATCATCGCCGTATGGCTGGTCGGTCAGGCGAACGTCACGCGGATTCTGATCCAGTCGCAGGTCAATCCGGCCACTGCCGCGCGCGTCGGTCTCGTCGAATTGCCGCTGTTTGCAGGGGCATTGTGGCTCGGCATCACGCACTTCGGTTTGACCGGCGCGGCGGTGGCCGTCGCCGGCCGCGCGCTGTTCGACTACGCGGTGCTGCTGCACTTCTCGGCGATCCGCGCGCGCCAGATCGCGCTCGACATGCTCGCCCATCTCGCCTTTCTGCTTGCAAGCCTGTGGCTTGCGGGCCTGGTGCCAAGTCTCGCGCTGGCGATCGCCGCCGGCGTGCTGATGGTCGGCGCGAACATCGCCTGGTCGATCACGATGACTCCCGCCTTGCGCAATCTTGCGCGCTCACTGCTGTTGCGACTGAATCCGAGGAAAAGCGCATGAACCAGGAAGTCCTTGAAGAAGCCGCGCTGCGACCCGCGACGCGCAGCGCTCTCGCCGAACTCACGAGCGTGCCCGGCGTGCCAGCCACGCCACGCCGCACCGCGTTTCGCGCCGGCAAGACCGTGCGCATCGCGATCGTGCATGACTGGCTCGTCACCTATGCGGGCGCGGAGAAAGTGCTCGAGCAGATCGTCGCGTGTTTTCCGGACGCGGACCTGTTCAGTCTCGTCGACTTTCTCGACGACCGCAGCTTCCTGCGCGGCAAGTCCGTGACGACGTCGTTCATCCAGAAGCTGCCGCTCGCGCGCAGCAAGTACCGCTCGTATCTGCCGCTGATGCCGCTCGCGATCGAGCAGCTCGACGTGTCCGCGTACGACGTGGTGATCTCCAGCAGCCACGCGGTCGCCAAGGGCATTCTGACCGGCCCCGACCAGGTGCATATCAGCTACGTGCATTCGCCGATCCGCTACGCGTGGGATCTGCAACACCAGTACCTGCAGCAGTCGAAGCTGACCAACGGCCCGAAGTCGGCGCTCGCGCGGCTGATTCTGCATTACATCCGCAACTGGGATATCCGCACGTCGAACTCGGTGGACGGCTTCGTCGCGAACTCGGACTTCATCGCGCGGCGCATCAAGAAGGTCTATCAGCGCGACGCGAAGGTGATCTTTCCGCCGGTCGATGTCGAAGCGTTTTCGCTGTGCACGGAAAAGGACGACTTCTATCTGACCGCGTCGCGGATGGTGCCGTACAAGAAGATCGATCTGATCGTCGAAGCCTTCGCGCGCATGCCCGAGCGCAAGCTGGTCGTGATCGGCGACGGCCCCGACATGGAGAAGATCCGCGCGAAGGCGGGGCCGAACGTGGAGATCATGGGCTACCAGCCGTTCAAGGTGCTCAAGGACCGGATGAGCCGCGCGAAGGCCTTCGTGTTCGCCGCCGAGGAAGACTTCGGCATCTCAGTGGTCGAGGCGCAGGCTTGCGGCACGCCGGTGATCGCGTACGGCAAGGGCGGGGCGCTCGAAACGGTGCGCGATCTGTCGGAGTCGCGGCCCACCGGGATGTTCTTCGACGAGCAGGATGCCGAATCGATCATCTCGGCGGTGCGCCGTTTCGACGAGCACATCGCGCGCGTGTCGCCGACGGATTGCCGGGCCAACGCCGAGCAGTTTTCCGCCGCGCATTTCCGCGAGCGCTTCTTCTCGCATGTGCGTGCGGCGGTGCCGGCGTTGCGCGGGGCGAAGCTGGCGCCGTACGTGCCGTACAAAGCCGAGGCGGCAGCCAGCGCGCCGCGCATTCTCGCCGTCGATCAAAGCGGCGTGCTGGGCGGCGCCGAGTTGTCGCTGCTGGAAATCGTCAAGGCGCTGCGCTCGCGCATCGAAGTCGTGCTGTTCGACGACGGCCCGTTCCGCACCGCGCTCGCCGAAGCAGGCGTCACTGTCGACGTGCTGGATGCCGGCGCGTTGCGCCATGTGCGCAAGCAAGGCGGATCGCTGCCGAAGGGCCAGGCGTTGAAAGGACTACTGTCGCTCGTGCGCGCCACTGCGAAACGCGCACGCGCAGCCGACGTGATCTACGCGAACACCCAGCGCGCGATGGTGATCGGCGCGCTCGCCGGCAAGCTGGCGCGGCGCCCGGTGGTCTGGCATCTGCGCGACATCGTGAGCCGCGAGCATTTCGGCGGCAAGCAACTCGCAATCATCAAGTGGTGCGCGCGCCTTGGCCTCACGCACGTGATCGCCAATTCGGCCGCGTCGGCGCGCGCGTTCACCGAACTCACGAAGTTCGACGACAAGCGCGTCGACGTGGTGTTCAACGGCATTTCCGCCGAGCCGTTCGACGCGTTGCGCACGGTGCCCCAAGCGACGCTGCGCGAGCGCCTGAACCTGCCGCGCGACGCGTTCCTGGTCGGCTCGTTCAGCCGCCTCGCGCGCTGGAAAGGGCAGCACGTGCTGCTCGAAGCGATGGTACTCAATCCGCAGATGCACGCGGTGCTGGTGGGTGCGCCGCTGTTCGGCGAGGATCAGTACGAGAGCGAGTTGCACGCGTTCGTCGCCGCGCACGATCTGGCCGACCGGGTGCATTTCCTCGGCTTCCAGCATGACATTCCGGCCTGCATGTGCGCGGTCGACGCGGTCGTCCATACGTCGATCACGCCGGAGCCGTTCGGCCGCGTGATCGTCGAAGGGATGCTGGCGCAGCGGCCGGTGGTGGCCGCGCGCGCGGGTGGCGTGCTGGAGATCATCGACGACCACGAAAACGGCGTGCTGTGCACGCCGGGCGATGCGCACGGTCTGGCCGACACGCTCGCGGAATTGCGTTCGAACGACGACCTGCGCAACAAGCTGGTCAGCAACGGCTATCGGACGGCGCTGAGCCGGTTCGGCACGGCGACCTACGTGGACGGTGTCGCGCGGATTCTGAAGCGCGTGGCGGGGCGTTAAAAAGCGCCGGAGAGCCTGGGGAGATATGAGTCTCCTTGGGCTCAGGCCGGCGCGGTTGGATAGGTACAGGTTTGACGCGGGGTTAGGCAAGGACTCGGCCGTCCTTGTCGTTGGCGCAGCGGAGCGAAGGTCCACGGACCTCCGCTCCGTCTTTTTATCGCGAGCTTTTTATTTCGAAACCCGCGCGGTCTTCGGTTTGAAGCTGGCCGACCACTTCATCGCGGGCAGTTCGACCAGCCGGTAGAACACATAGGCAACCGGCACGGCCACCAGCATGTAGCCGAACGACGGCCAGATCGACATCTGCAACGACGAGCGGAACAGCAGCGACGACAGCAGCACGAAGATCGGCAGATGGATCAGGTACAGCGAGAAGCTGAAGTCGCCGAAACGGGACAGCAAGCGCATCCCGAACGTTGCGCGCCGCGCGCCGTTGGGACGCTCCAACGCCTTGTACAGATAGAACGCGAAGCCGAGCGCCCACAACTGGAACGCGCCGTACTGGCCGAAATGAAACGCCACGCAGCCGAGCACGATGAAGCCCGCGGCCAGCACATACAGCCACAGTGACGAGCGCGTTTGCGAAGGGCCACTAGTGCTGCTGGCTCGCGCGTCCGCGATCCACGCGCCGAGCGTCCACGAAAACCAGTACGACGTGAAGAACTGGATGTCGTGGCGTTCGAGTACATAAGCGGACACCACGTTGACCACCGCGACGATCGCGAGCACGGACGTCATGCCAATGCGCCGGCGCAGCGCGAACAGCAGCGGATAGATCGCGTAGAACTGCACTTCGAGCGAAAGCGTCCACAGCGCGCCGTTCGAGCCATACGTCTTGCCGGCCACCCCTTGCAGCGACAACAGGTTGACGAGGAACGCGTGCAAACCGATCTCGCGGATCTTGTGGCTGACCGGCGGCAATTGCAGGCTGTACCAGTCGAGCGCGAAAGTCAGCAGCAGCGCCGCGAGCAGCACCGGATAAATGCGCGCGAAGCGGCGCACCCAGAAATTCAAGGTGTCGAGCCGGTAAGCGGGATTGCTGGCGAGGCGCAACGCGCCGCCGCGATGAATGCAATAGCCGCTGATGACGAAGAAAATCGGCACGCCCGCCGAGCCCCACGCAATCGGGAACGTCAGATAAGCCGCGATCGCGCTCAGACTGAACGCATGGCCGACGCTCTGGTGAAATGCCTGCATGCCGACCCAGGCGACCTGGCGGCAATGAAAATACGCGACCAGCAGCGCGGCAAAGCCGCGCATCGCGTCGATCACGTGCTCCTTGCCGGCGCTGTCGACGCGCGCTTCGCCCGGCGCGCGTGACGTTGCGGCAGTTCGTGGCGGGGAGAGGGGCAGGGATGAGCCGGCGGCATCCAATGCTGAGTCGCTCATGCGCGGTCCTTATATTCTGAACGGAAAGAAGCGGATTGCCGGGCGCCGTGCGCGCCCGCGCTGCATCACATGCTAGAGCACGAAGGCCGTAAAAAAACGCTAAAAAAATGCCCGCCGCATTTGAATTGAATAATGATTTTGTGACGAATTGTAATTTAGCATAAGCAGATGCGGCATTGAATTATTTGCCGCTTTTGTCGTGCTAATTTTAAAGCACGGATTTTCCTGACCAGAGGTGAAGTCATGAACCTGCATATACTCGCCGGCGTTGCCGTGCTGCTGATCCTTGCCGCCGCCTCCGCGTACCGGGAGGCGCTGCGCAACGAGCCTATCCGCCGTTACCGGATGAATCCGGGCAAGCTGCCGCCCGTCGACGAAAACGACTGACACGCGCGCGGCGTTGCCCGTGCTGAGCCGCGATTCGCGCTGGCAATTTATAATTGCGGCGTCGCTCGCCCCCCGCGGACCGGCAGCCGGGTCCGTAAAATTTTCGGAATTGCTGAAAAATAATTCGATTGGAATATGTCATTTTTGCCTGTTGGTTTCCACTATCTGGCATGGACAAATCGAATCATTTTTTTAATTCGACCGAGAAAAATTCGCGCGTGAAACGGACTGGTTTTTTTGCTAGTCTTTGCAGCGATATCTAATGGTCACCAATTGGCCGCCAGGTCCGCGGACACACTAATTTCTAACCGATGTGGGAATGCCTACCATGCTGAAAGTCACCAAAGCCGTGTTTCCCGTAGCGGGCCTCGGGACACGATTCCTGCCGGCTACCAAAGCAAGTCCCAAGGAAATGCTGCCGATCGTCGACAAGCCGCTGATCCAGTACGCGGTCGAAGAAGCGATCGCCGCCGGCATCACCGAGATGATCTTCGTGACGGGCCGCAGCAAGCGCGCGATCGAAGATCATTTCGACAAGTCCTATGAGATCGAAGCCGAACTCGAAGCGCGCAACAAGCAGAAGCTGCTCGATCTGGTGCGCAGCATCAAGCCGGCCAACGTGGACTGCTTCTATGTGCGCCAGGCCGAAGCGCTGGGTCTCGGCCATGCGGTGCTGTGCGCCGAGAAACTGGTGGGCGACAGCCCGTTCGCCGTGATTCTCGCCGACGACCTGCTGCACAGTTCGAAGCCGGTGATGAGCCAGCTCGTCGATACCTTCAACCACTATCACAGCTCGGTGATCGGCGTCGAGACCATCGCACGCGAGGACAGCCGTTCGTACGGCGTGGTCGACGGCCGCGAGTGGGAAGACAACGTGATCAAGCTGTCGGGCATCGTCGAGAAGCCGGCGCCGGACAATGCGCCGTCGAACCTCGGCGTGGTGGGCCGCTACGTGCTGATGCCGACCATCTTCAAGCACATCCGCGCATTGAAGCCGGGCGCGGGCGGCGAACTGCAACTGACCGACGCGGTGCAATCGCTGCTGACCGAAGAGCAGGTGCTCGCGTATCGCTACTTCGGCACACGTTTCGATTGCGGCAGCAAGCTCGGCTATCTGAAGGCGACGGTGGAATTCGCGCTGCGCCATCCGGAAGTGAAGGCGGATTTCGAAGCGTATCTGCACGCGTACATGCAGAGCAACGCGCAGGCTCAGTACACGGCGGAAGCGGCGTAAGGGTTTGAGCGCAGCGCTCAGCCACGCCTGGAAGAATCACCGCACGAAAGGCTCGAAAGGCTCGAAAGGCTCGCATAAGTAAAAACGGGCGCCGCATCACGCGGCGCCCGTTTTTTATTTCAAACCACTTCACGCGTCATCACACGCGAAGCGGCCCAGCGAAAACACCGTCAACCCTGCTGCTTTTTCACTTCAAGGCGGAACTTGTGCAGCAACGGTTCCGTATAACCGCTGGGCTGCTGGCGTCCTTCGAACACCAGCGCATGCGCGGCCTTGAACGCAATCGTGTCGAACCCCGGCGCCATCGGCGTGTAGTTCGGGTCGCCCGCGTTCTGTTCGTCGACCACCTTCGCCATCCGCTTGAACGTCTCTTCGACGAGTTCGCGCGTCACCACGCCGTGATGCAGCCAGTTGGCGATGTGCTGGCTCGAAATACGCAGCGTCGCGCGGTCTTCCATCAGGCCGACGTTGTGAATGTCCGGCACCTTCGAGCAGCCTACGCCCTGGTCGATCCAGCGCACCACGTAGCCGAGAATGCCTTGCGCGTTGTTGTCGACTTCGCTGCGGATCTCGTCGTCGCTCCACTTCGCCGATTCGACCACCGGAATCGTCAGCAGGCCGTCGAGCAGTTCGTCGCGCACCTTCGCATAGTCGGTGCGCTCCAGTTCCTGCTGGACCGCCTGCACGTCGATCTGATGATAGTGCAGCGCGTGCAGCGCCGCGGCGGTCGGCGAGGGCACCCATGCGGTGTTCGCACCGGCCTTCGGATGCGCGATCTTCTGTTCGAGCATCGCGTGCATCAGGTCGGGCATCGCCCACATACCCTTGCCGATCTGCGAGCGGCCGCGCAAACCCGCGCTCAATCCGACCAGCACGTTGCTGCGCTCGTACGCGGCAATCCATGTGCTCGACTTCATGTCGCCCTTGCGCATCATCGGGCCGGCTTCCATCGTCGAGTGCATCTCGTCGCCGGTGCGGTCGAGGAAGCCCGTGTTGATGAACGCCACCCGCTCCGACGCTTCGGCGATACAGGCGAGCAGGTTCACGCTGGTGCGGCGCTCCTCGTCCATGATGCCCATCTTGATCGTGTTGCGCGGCAGCTTCAGCAGGTCTTCGACGCGCGCGAACAGCTCGCTCGCGAACGCGACTTCGGCTGGCCCATGCATCTTCGGCTTGACGATGTAGATCGAGCCGGTGCGCGAATTCAACTGGTTCTTGCGGTCGTGCAGTGCGCACAGTGTGGTGATCACCGCGTCGAGAATGCCTTCCGGAATCTCGTGGCCGTCTTTGGTCTGCACCGCCGGATTCGTCATCAGGTGGCCAACGTTACGGATGAACAGCAGCGAGCGGCCATGCAGCACGACGGGCGCCGTGCCGTTCGCGGCGACGTACACGCGGTCCTCGTTCAGCCGGCGCGTGAAGGTCTTGCCGTTCTTCGTGACCTCTTCGGTCAGATCGCCGTTCATCAGGCCGAGCCAGTTGCGATAGAGCTGCACCTTGTCGTCGGCATCCACGGCCGCGACCGAGTCCTCGCAATCGATGATCGTGCTCACGGCCGCTTCGACCACCACGTCCTTCACGTGCGCCGCATCGGTCTTGCCGATCGGATCGTTCGCGTCGATCTGGATTTCGAAGTGCAGGCCGTTGTGCTTGAACAGCACCGCGGACGGCGCGCTCTCTTCACCCTGATAGCCGATGAATTGCGCGGGCGTTTGCAGCGCGCTCGTGCCGTTCTTCAGTGCGACGACCAGCTTTCTGCCTTCGACGCTGTAGCGCGTCGCATCGGCGTGCGAGCCGTTCGCGAGCGGCGCGGCCTGATCGAGAAATTTGCGTGCGTAAGCGATCACCGCCGCGCCGCGCACCGGGTTGAACGCCTTCTGCTTTTCCGCGCCGTTAGTTTCGGGAATCGCGTCGGTGCCGTACAGCGCGTCGTACAGGCTGCCCCAGCGCGCGTTCGCCGCGTTCAGCGCATAGCGCTGATTCGACAGCGGCACCACCAGTTGCGGGCCGGCCTGTTCGGCGATTTCGGTGTCCACCTGGTCGGTCGTGGCTTTGACGCGGGCCGGCACCGGCACGATATAGCCGATGCCTTCGAGAAACGCACGGTACGCGCGCAGGTCGCGCACCGGCCCTGGATTGGCGCGATGCCAGTTGTCCAGTTCGGTTTGCAGCCGGTCGCGCTCGGCGAGCAGCGCGCGATTTTTGGGCGCCAGCTCGTGCACGAGGGCGTCGAAACCCGACCAGAATGCGGCGCTGTCGATTCCGGTGCCGGGCAAGGCTTCGGTTTCGACGAACTGGTCGAGATTGGCGGCAACCTTAAGTCCGCCGCGCGGGTTCATCTGAGTCATCGACTGCTCCATCTGTCTGAATGGGACCGATGAGGGGGCATCGGTCCGTGGGGTTGCAACAGGTTACTTGAATTGGTGCGGGAGCGTCGTTGCGAACGGCGGCCGGTCTTACGCGGCCAGCGCCGCGATACCGGCCTTGGCGATCTGCGCGTCCTGATCCGACTTGACCCCCGACACGCCGACCGCGCCGACCACCTGGCCGTCGACGATCACCGGCACGCCGCCTTCCAGCGTGCCTTGCAGCGGCGCGCTCAGGAATGCGGTGCGGCCGTTGTTGATCATATCTTCGTAGACTTTGGTCTCGCGGCGGCCGATCGCCGCGGTGCGCGCCTTTTCGGTCGCGATGTACGCGCTGGCCGGCGCGCTGCCGTCGAGGCGCAGCATGCCGAGTGGGTGGCCGCCGTCGTCGGCCACGACGATCGCAACGGCCCACTGATGCTTGCCGGCTTCCGCGCGGGCGGCTTCGAGGATGCGGGTCGTTTCGGCAATGGTCAACACGGGTTTGCTCAGCATGATGAATGTCCTGTCTCGGTTATGGTAAGGATGCTTCTACAAGTTCTATCCAGTGGCGCACCGGCGTGCGGCCGGCGCTGTCCAGATGCGTCTGGCAGCCGATGTTGGCCGTGACGATCAACTCCGGGTTGCCGCTCTCCAGTGCATCGAGCCGGTTGTTGCGCAACCTCTGCGCAAGCTCGGGCTGGGTGATCGAATACGTGCCCGCCGATCCGCAGCACAGATGGGCATCGGGCACCGTAGTCAGATCGAAGCCGAGCCGTTGCAGGACCGACTCGACCGCGCCGCCCAGCTTCTGCGCATGTTGCAACGTGCATGGGCAGTGAAACGCGATTCGCCGCTGCTTCTGCGTTGGCGGTTCTGCCGGCAACGCCGCTTGTGAATCCAGTTTTGAATTCGTAAGCAAACCGTCGAGCGGCTCGCGAGCCAGCACCTCGACGAGGTCCCGCGCCAGTTCGCTGACCCGCTGCGCTTTCGCCGCATAGCGCGGGTCGTCGCGCAACAGATGCCCGTATTCCTTGACAAACGCGCCACAGCCGCTCGCCGTTTGCACGATCGCTTCGGCGCCGGCCTCGATTGCGGGCCACCACGCGTCGATATTGCGCCGCGCGCGCGCGAGGCCTGCCTCCTGCGCGTTCAGATGATAATCGGTCGCTCCGCAGCAGCCGGCCTGCGCGGCATTCACGATGCTGATGCCGAGCCGGTCGAGCACGCGCGCAGCGGCCGCGTTGGTGTTCGGCGACAGCGCGGGTTGCACGCAACCTTCCAGCATCAGCATGGTGCGCGGATGCCGCGACACCGGCCGCGCTTTCGGGCGGGCGCCACGCTTGGGGATTTTACGTCCAAGCGCGGCCGGAAGAAACGGTCGCAGCGCGCGGCCGGTTTTCAGCAGCGCGTCGAACACCGCGGGATGCGGGATCGTGCGGCGCAAAGCCTCGCGCAGCAGGCGTTCGGCGGCGGGGCGTTGAACCCGCCGCTCCAGTTCCGCGCGGCCGATGTCGAGCAGCGCGTGATAGGTGACGCCGGACGGGCAGGTGGTTTCGCAGTTGCGGCAGGTGAGGCAGCGGTCGAGGTGCAGTTGGGTTTTCTGCGTGACTGGCTCGCCTTCGAGCATCTGCTTGATCAGATAGATGCGCCCGCGCGGCCCGTCGAGTTCATTGCCGAGCAGTTGATAGGTCGGGCAGGTTGCGTTGCAGAAGCCGCAGTGCACGCATGAGCGCAGGATCTGTTCCGCTTCGTCCGCGCGCGACAGGGTTTTGGCGACAGCGCTGAGATTGGTTTGCATGCTGGTGTTCCCTTCGGTGGATCGCCTACAGGTTTTCATAGCCCGGCATACAGGCGGCCGGGATTGAAGAGGCCGCGCGGATCGAGCTTCTGTTTCAATTGCCGGTGAAAGCGCAGCAATGCGGGCGCCAGCGGCGTGAACGGTTCGGCGTCCGCGTCCACGTCCCCATCCGCGTTCGGTGTGAAGCAGGTCGCGTGGCCGCCCGCCGCGTGCGCGATCCGGCGCAGCGTCGCGGCTGGCGCATCGCTTTTCAGCCAGCGTTGCGCGCCACCCCAGTCGAGCAGCGTGTCGCCCGGCAGGTCGAGCAGCGGCGACGCGTTCGGCAGCGATAGACGCCACAGCGGACGCGGGTCGTCGAAAAACCCCAGACGGTGTTCGCGCAAATCGTCCCAGAACCCCGCCTCCAACTGTTTGCCGCCGATCCGGTCCAGCGCCGACGCCACTGATCCCGCGCCGCCTTCGAGCCGCACATGCAGACGGCCGTCGACGTGACACGCGGCGCTCACCGGCAGCACCGCGCGACGCCATGCCGACAGTTCGCGCAGCGCCTCGCCCGCGTCGAGTTCGAGCGACAGGCAGGTGGTCGCGCGCGGTTTGGGCAGCACCTTCAGCGACACTTCCGTGATCACCCCGAGGCAGCCGAAGCTGCCCGCGAGCAGACGCGACACGTCATAGCCGGCCACGTTCTTCATCACCTCGCCGCCGAAGCGCAGATGCTTCGCGTGGCCCGTGATCACGCGGCAGCCGAGCACGAAGTCGCGCACCGAGCCGGACCACGGCCGGCGGGGTCCGGCGAGCCCAGCCGCCACCATGCCGCCGACGGTAGCAGCGCCGCCAAAGGCCGGCGGCTCGCACGGCAGCATTTGCCCGGCGGCGTCGAGCGTGGCGTTCAGTTCGGCGAGCGGCGTGCCGGCGCGCGCGGTAATCACGAGTTCGGTCGGATCGTAGCTGACCACGCCGCGATGCGAGCGCGTGTCGAGCACCACGCCTTGTACCGCGCGGCCTAGAAACGCCTTGCTGTTACCACCGCGAATCGCCAGCGGCGTGCCGCTCGCGAGCGCTTGAGAGACTTCGGCGACGAGGCGCTCGCTGTCGTCCATCGAGACAGGTTCGATGCGCATCAGAAACGCTCCAGTTCGGGAAAGGGCAACGCGCCGTGGTGAACGTGCATCGAGCCGAATTCGGCGCAACGGTGCAAGGTCGGCACGTTCTTGCCGGGATTGAGAAGCCCGTTGGGGTCGAACGCGGCTTTCAGCGCGTGGAAGAACGTCAGTTCGTCGCTGTTGAATTGCGCGCACATCTGGTTGATCTTTTCGCGGCCCACGCCGTGCTCGCCGGTGATGCTGCCGCCCACCGCCACGCACAGTTCGAGGATGCGCGCGCCGAGCGCTTCGGCGCGCCCCGTTTCGCCGGGCGCGTTCGCATCGAACAGGATCAGCGGATGCATGTTGCCGTCGCCGGCATGAAACACGTTGGCGACCTTCAGCCCGTATTCGTTCGACAGCGCTTCGATGCCCTTGAGCACGCGCGGCAATTCGCGGCGCGGAATCGTGCCGTCCATGCAGTAGTAGTCGGGCGAGATGCGGCCCACCGCCGGGAACGCGTTCTTGCGGCCGGCCCACAAGCGCAGGCGTTCGGCTTCGTCCTTCGCGACGCGGATGTCGGTCGCGCCCGCCGCGCGCAGCAGCGCTTCGACACACGCGAGATCTTCCTGCACGTCGCTCTCCACGCCGTCGACTTCGCACAGCAGGATCGCCGCGGCATCGACCGGATAGCCCGCGTGGATGAAGTCTTCCGCCGCGCGGATCGCGAGGTTGTCCATCATTTCGAGGCCGCCCGGAATCACGCCCGCGCCGATGATCCGCGCAACCGCCGCGCCGGCCTGCTCGATGTCGTCGAAACTGGCGAGCAGCACCTTCGCGCTCGGCGGGCGCGTGAGCAGCTTCACGGTGACTTCGGTGACGATGCCGAGCATACCTTCGGAGCCGGTGAAGAGCGCGAGATAGTCGAAGCCGGGGGCGTCGAGCGCTTCCGAGCCGAGCGTGATGCGCTCGCCATCGATGGTGAGGATCTCGAGCTTGAGAATGTTGTTGACGGTCAGCCCGTACTTCAGGCAATGCACGCCGCCCGCGTTCTCCGCGACGTTGCCGCCGATCGAACAGGCGATCTGCGACGACGGGTCCGGCGCGTAGTACAGTCCGTGCGGCGCGGCGGCCTGCGAGATCGCGAGGTTGCGCACGCCGGGTTGCACGCGCGCGGTGCAGGCTTCGGGGTCGACGTCGAGAATCCGGTTGAAGCGCGCCATCACCAGCAGGATGCCTTTGTCGAGCGGCAGCGCGCCGCCCGACAAACCGGTGCCCGCGCCACGCGCGACCACCGGAATCTTTTGCGCGTTCGCGTATTTCAGCAGCGACTCGACCTGGTCGACGGTATCGGGCAGCGCGACCAGCAGCGGCGTCGCGCGATAGGCGGCGAGGCCGTCGCATTCGAACGGCCGCAGATCTTCCTGCTCGTGCAGCAACTGCAAGCCGGGGATCAATGCCTGCAACTGCGCGACGACATTGGCCTGGTCGTGCGTCGCGAGCGGGCCGTCGATGGTCTCGTCGTAGAGATAGCTCATGGGAAGTCTCCTGGCGTGGCGCGGGCGGCAATGCCCGTGGGCACGCGCGCGCGAATATGTCTCCGGCGGGATTGTTGCGGCTGCGGCCGTGGCTGTCGATGGCTGCGACTAGTGGTCGTACCAGTTTTTGAGTGGAGGTCTTGTGCTGGGTTACGGCCAGCGGCTTGTCGTGCTGAGCTTACACGGCGCATCTCTCGACGCTGCGTGCTAGCATTCTCAACTGGTCACACCAGTTGGATTGAACGATGCAGACAACGGATCTGGACAACCCCCGGCAGGTCGCGGACGTGGTCGCCGAGCGGATCGAGCGGCTGATCGTCGACGGCGTGCTGAAAACCGGGCAGGCGCTGCCGTCCGAGCGGCGCCTCACCGACAAGCTCGGCGTATCGCGCACCGCGCTGCGTGAAGGACTGAAACTGTTACGCGCGCGCGGCATCATCGAGACTTCGCATGGCAGGGGCTCGTTCGTGGCGAGCCTCACCGCGCCACCCGCGCTCTCGCCGCTGATGCATCTGCTCGGTTCGCAGCCGCGCACGCTCTACGACCTGTTCGAAGTGCGCGCGCTGCTGGAGGCCGAGTCCGCGCGGCTCGCTGCGCTGCGCGGCACGGCCGCCGACTTCGTGCTGATCACGCGCCGCTACGAGGAAATGCTCGCGGCGCACGGCAAGGAGACGAGCGCGTCGACGCACGCGCGGCTCGATCACGCGTTTCATCTGGCGATCTGCGAGGCCTCGCATAACCCCGTGCTGGTGCATACGCTGAGTTCGCTGACCGATCTGCTGCTCAGTTCCGTGTTCGCGTCGGTCAACAATCTGTATCACCGCGAGCCGCAAAAGCGGGTGATCGATCGTCAGCATGCGCGGCTCTATAACGCCGTCACCGGCAAGCTGCCCGAGCAGGCGCGCAAGGCGGCGGCCGATCACATCGCGAGCGTGTGCGCGAATCTACGGGAAATCGAACAGGAAGAGCAGCGGCTCGTGCGCGCCACGCTGAGGCTGGAAGGGTGGGAGTAGTGTGGCTTGAACAACGGGCTTGACCAGCGGGCTTGAACGGGAGCTTTGAGTAGCGGGGCGTGACTAGTGGCGGTTATTAGTCCGCTTTACAATCGAGCCTCGTGCCCACATTCCCGCGCTCACACACCATGCCTACCATCAGCGAACTGTTCGTCTATCCGGTCAAATCCTGTGCGGGCATCGCGCTGCGCGAAGCGCGGCTGCTCGCAACCGGCCTCGAATACGATCGCAGCTGGATGGTCACCGATCCCGACGGCGCGATGTTCACGCAACGCGCGTATCCGCGCATGGCGTTGATCAAGGTCGAGCTTGGCGCGGAAGATCTGGTGCTGCGCGCGCCCGGCATGAGCGAGTTGCGCACGCCGCTCGACGCCGCGCGACTCGACGACGCACGCAGGGTGCAGACCTCAGTGTGGCGCGACGCGGCCTACGGCATCGACACCGGCGAAGAAACCGCCGCCTGGTTCTCGACGTTTCTCGGCCTGCCGGCGCGGCTCCTGCGTTTCAACCCGGAGCACGAGCGGATCGTCGATCCGGATTACACCAGCAGCACCGGCGGCGCCACCACGCTGTTCGCCGACGGCTTCCCGCTGCTGGTGGCCGGCCAGGCTTCGCTCGACGATCTGAACGCGCGCCTGAATAGCAAAGGCGCGCCGTCGATTCCGATCGACCGGTTTCGTCCCAATGTCGTGCTGAACGGCCTCGATGCCTTCGAAGAGGACTATGTGGAAACGCTCAGCATCGACGGCGACGCGCACGCGCAGCCGCGCGTGCAGCTACGGCTCGTCAAGCTATGCGCGCGTTGTCCGATGCCGACCATCGATCAGGCGAAGGGCGCGCCCAATCCCGAGTGGCCGAATGAACCGACCGACACGATGAGCGTTTATCGGGCCAAGCAGCAACTCGATGGCGCGCTCGCGTTTGGCACGAATGCGCTGGTCGCGAGCGGCGCTGGGGCATGGCTGCGAGTGGGGCAGGCGGTTGAAGCCGAACTGGCTTTCGGGGATTGATTCGACCGGCGCCTGGTGTTTGCAACAGGGAAGTTGGACGCCGAGTTGGCTTCACGTTGGACGAGCGGATACAAGCGCATTGAGCGCGGCCACCGTCTAATGCCGGACGCGTCCGGTCAGCGCCGCGAGAATCACCGGCATCGGCACCGGCTTGACGAAATGATGGTTGAAGCCCGAGCGCAACGACTCGCTTTCCTCTTCCGCGCGTTCGAGGCCGCTTACCGCGACCAACGTCGGCGCGGGCGTGTCGGCCACGTAGCGGATGCGCCGGGCGACCGCGCGGCCGTCCAGACGTGGCATCTCCACATCGAGCAACGCGGCCGACGGGTGCCACGCGCAGTACTCGGCGAGCGCGGCGAGTCCGTCGCGCGCGGTGCGGATGTCGAAGCCGTGCGCGCTGAAGTAGAGCGCGTAGGCGGCGAGCAGGTCCGCGTCGTCGTCGGCGATCAGCAGGCGGGCGGCAGGGCGGGTGAGCATCCGGGGTCTCCGGGGTGGGGTTTGCTATTGGTTGAGCAATTTGAAGTCCCGCTGGACCTTCTGCCGGGTTCGCGCAGCGAGATTGCCGTGTTCTGGCAGCCCAGGCACGGTTTTTTCTTCACGCGTTGGCCTTGCGGTGGGCCCCGCGCGTCATAGCTGAGCGGATATAGCGCGGCTCCGCAGGGGTACCGATGGTGCGCAAAGCGCGCGATCCGTCATCATGCAAATTTCCCGAGCTGTCTCAGCCGTGTCGTCGCGCGAATCTACACGTTGCGCCGCTTTATTCCCGTACCGATCATTTTTCCCGACGGCTAGCGTATCGGTAATCTCTGCGCGACGCGGGGCATCATTCGCGGAGAAGGGCTCGTATTTGTCCGCGCCGCTTGCCTGGCAAAACATGATGCTGTTCAGCGTCGAAGCGCGCGAGTCGCTTCACGCGGCATAAGCAATCGTTTCGCGGGCGAGCGCATCGTCCGCATTCATGGCAGCGGCCGCAGCAAGCTGGCCGTCATGCTCGCCACACATGCGCTCGACACTCTCGCCGATCGCGCTGCCCACCAGAATCACCGCGGGACTGTCGAAGCCCGCGTTGGTCGCGTCGTCGGCAAGCCGATCGAGACGTGTCAGCAACCGCCGCTCGTTAATTCCGCCCGCCCATTGCACGACCGCGGCCGGCGTGTCGCCCGGCAGGCTTTCGAGCAACGCGCCGGCAATACTAGCGATACGCCGCATTCCCATATAGATCGCCAGCGTGGTGCGGGTCGCGGCGAGCGCGGCCCAGTCCGGCTCGCCGTGATCCTCGGTGTGCGCGGTGACGAAGCTCACCCCATGACAATGACGCCGATGCGTCAGCGAAATGCCGAGCCCCGCGGCCGCCGCGAAACCCGAGGTGATGCCGTTGACGATCTCCACCGTGATGCCGGCCTCGCGCAACACCGCGAGTTCTTCGCCGGCGCGGCCGAACAGCAGCGCCTCGCCGCCTTTCACACGCACCACGTGCAAGCCCTTGAGCGCATAACGGCGCATCAGACGTTCGATGAACGCTTGCGGCGTCGAGCGGCAACCGCCGCGCTTGCCGACGCGGATCGCGCGGGCTTGCGGTGCGAGCGTCACGATGTCGGGATTCGCAAGGTCGTCGAGCAGCACGACATCCGCGGCCGCGAGCGCTTTGGCGGCTTTGAGCGTGAGCAGGTCGAGGTCGCCCGGGCCGGCGCTGAGTAACGTGACCTTGCCGAGGTTCTTGTTCATCACGGTGTCCTTGTCGGTGTTGCTGGCTGCTTGCATTGCGCCAAATAAAAAAGCGTCCGCTCGTGAAGCTCACGAGCGGACGCCGTTGTCCTTGCTGCGATCTGTTTTCAAACTCTGTTCAAGCGGGACGAAGCACGACCAGGTGCGTCGTCCTGTCATCGCAGCGACGTTGCCTCGATGACTTCGAGCCGGTCATCGCAAGTACCGCGCCAGGCGTTCGCCATGCGCGCGCGGTCCCGCGCCAAACCTGGCGATCCACGCGAAATGAACGCTGCCGGCGCACCGCCTGCGCGCCCCAGTCTCGCACGTGCAAGGTGCTGCGTCGCACCATCCATGTGCTTCGCCGCATCAAAACGCATCGCGCGCGGCGCGTGCCGCAAACCTCGGCGATTGCCCGCAAAGCCCCGCGCGACGGCCTGGTAGTGGGCATTTCGTGCTGCATGGCACAGGCTTTGCATTAAGCCTTGCCATCGGATCAACGTGGATCCGCCGCGAGTGCAACACAAAGTGCTCGCCGCAGTACCAAGGTCAGGACAATGGCGTCCCCCGAATTCAGTCATCGACTGGGTTCGCGGGACGCCGTTTTTATTTCCGGAACCGCTTCGCCAGACACCAGGCGGCGACGCTCGAAGCCCAAGAACACTGAGGACACCGCGCTCATGAAAATCATCGTTATCGGTCACGGGATGGTCGGCCACAAACTGGTCGAGACCCTGGCGCTTGATGCCGCGCACGGCCTGGACATCACGGTGCTGTGCGAGGAATCGCGGCCGGCCTACGATCGCGTGCATCTGTCCGAATTCTTCGCGGGCAAGACGGCGGACGATCTGTCGCTCGTCGCGCCGGGCTTCTTCGAGAGTCGGAATGTGCAACTGAAGCTGAACACGAAGGCCGTCGCGGTCGACCGCGACGCGCGCACCGTGACGGTGTCGAGCGGCGAAACGTTGCCCTACGACAAGCTGGTGTTCGCGACCGGTTCCTACCCGTTCGTGCCGCCGGTGCCGGGGCGCGAGCGTGCCGATTGCTTCGTGTACCGAACCATCGACGATCTCCAGGCGATGCAGGAATGCGGCGCGCGCTCGAAGACGGGCACGGTGGTGGGCGGCGGGCTGCTCGGTCTCGAATGCGCGAAGGCGTTGCGCGACCTGGGCCTGCAAACGCACGTGGTCGAATTCGCCCCGCGCCTGATGGCCGTGCAGGTCGACGACGGCGGTGGCCGCGTGCTGCGCACGAAGATCGAAGAACTGGGCGTGACGGTGCACACGCAGAAGAACACCACGGCGATCGTCGACGGCGAAGCGGGCACGCACCGCATGCAGTTCGCGGACGGCAGCCACCTCGACACCGACATGATCGTGTTCTCGGCCGGCATCCGTCCGCGCGACGATCTCGCGCGCGCATGCGGTCTGACGCTAGGCGTGCGCGGCGGCATCGTGGTCGACAACGCGTGCCGCACCAGCGATCCGCACATCTACGCGATCGGCGAATGTGCGCTGTGGAACGGTCAACTGTTCGGGCTCGTCGCGCCGGGTTACGACATGGCGCGTGCCGTGGCCAGGCAACTGCTCGGCGACGTCGCCGAATTCGCCGGCGCCGACATGAGCACGAAGCTCAAGCTGATGGGCGTCGACGTGGCGAGCATCGGCGACGCGCACGGCAACACGCCAGGCAGCCGCGCGTATCAGTTCAGCGACGAACGCAAGCGGGTCTACAAGAAGCTGGTGGTGTCCGAGTGCGGCAAATATCTGCTCGGCGGCGTGATGGTCGGCGACGCGAGCGAATACGGCACGCTGTTGCAGATGATGCTGAACCGCATCGAATTGCCGGAAGCGCCGGAATTTCTGATCCTGCCGCAAGCGGACGGCAACGCGAAGCCTGCGCTCGGCGTCGAAGCGCTGCCCGCCGCCGCGCAGATCTGCTCGTGCAACAACGTGTCGAAGGGCGATCTGTGCGCGGCCGTGTGCGCGGGCGCCGCCGACATCGGCGCTCTCAAATGCGCGACCGGTGCAGGCACTTCGTGCGGCGGTTGCGTGCCGCTCGTCACGCAGGTCATGAAGGCCGAGATGAGGAAGCAGGGCCTCGCGGTCAACAACCATGTCTGCGAGCACTTTTCGTATTCGCGCCAGGAGCTGTATCACATCGTGCGCGTCGAGGGCGTGCGCAGCTTCGGCGAACTGCTTGCGAAGCACGGCCACGGACTCGGCTGCGAAATCTGCAAGCCGGCGGTCGCGAGCATTCTCGCGTCGTGCTGGAACGAGTTCGTGCTGAAGAAAGAGCATGCGTCATTGCAGGACACCAACGACTACTACCTCGCCAACATCCAGCGCGACGGCACCTATTCGGTCGTGCCGCGCATGGCGGGCGGCGAAGTGACGCCCGACGGCCTGATCGCGGTCGGCCAGATCGCGAAGAAATACGGCCTCTATACGAAGATCACCGGCGGTCAGCGGGTCGATCTGTTCGGCGCGCGCGTCGAGCAACTGCCGTCGATCTGGGAAGAACTGATCGCAGCCGGCTTCGAATCCGGCCATGCGTACGGCAAGTCGCTGCGCACCGTGAAGTCGTGCGTCGGCTCGACGTGGTGCCGCTACGGCGTCGGCGATTCGGTGGGCCTCGCGGTCGAACTCGAGAACCGTTACAAGGGCTTGCGCACGCCGCACAAGATCAAGTTCGGCGTGTCGGGCTGCACGCGCGAATGCGCGGAAGCGCAGGGCAAGGACGTCGGCGTGATCGCCACCGAGAAGGGCTGGAATCTCTACGTGTGCGGCAACGGCGGCATGAAGCCGCGCCATGCCGAACTGCTTGCCTCGGACCTCGATAAGGACACGCTGATCCGCTACATCGACCGCTTCCTGATGTTTTACGTGCGCACCGCCGACCGTCTGCAACGCACCAGCGTGTGGCGCGACAACCTCGAAGGCGGTCTGGAGTACCTGATCGACGTGGTGGTCAACGATCACCTGAACGTGGCCGCCGAACTCGAAGCGGAAATGCAGCACGTGATCGACACCTACGAGTGCGAGTGGAAGAAGGCCGTCACCGATCCCGAAACGCGCAAGCGCTTCCGTCATTTCGTCAACAGCGGCGAGCCCGACAGCAACGTCCGCTTCGTCGAGGAACGCGGGCAGATCCGGCCGGCGACGCCCGCGGAGCGGCATTCGAGGATCGCGGCGATTCCTGTCGTCGTCGAGACGGTCTGATTTTTTGCGTCATCTGCTTGCATCACCCATTGCCCCATTCATTGCCCACCTTGCGAGGACTACCGCCATGAACAACGATCGCCTGCCACGCCCCTGGACGGCCATCTGCCCGCTCGACGACATCGCGCCGAACACGGGCGTCTGCGCACTAGTGAACGGCGAACAGGTGGCGGTTTTCCACGTGGACAACGGCAGCGCCAACATCGTGTACGCGATCGAAAACTTCGATCCGGGCTCGCAGGCGGCCGTGCTGTCGCGCGGGCTGATCGGCAGCCTCGGCGAACGCGTCGTGGTTGCGTCGCCTATCTACAAGCATCACTTCGATCTGCGCACCGGCGAATGTCTGGAGACCCCGTCGTATTCGGTAGGAGTGTTCGAGACGCGAGTCGAAGACGGCCACGTGTGGGTCGCGGTGTGAGCCGTTGAATTCCTGAAACCTCTTGCAAACCACGACGCCCCTCATGTCCTCCACTAGCGTAAAAACCGTGTGTCCCTACTGCGGCGTTGGCTGCGGAATGGTGCTGCACGTCGAGGACGGCCAGGTCGTGAAGATCGCCGGCGACAAGGAACATCCGTCCAACTTCGGACGGCTGTGCACGAAAGGGCAGTCGGCGCATGTCGCGTTGCGCAAGTCCGGTCGCCTGGAAAGCGCGTTCGTGCGCCATGCACGCGACGAAGACCCGGTGCCGCTGCCAATGACGCAGGCGATCAGCACCACCGCCGCGCGTCTGCGCGGCCTGCTCGATGAACATGGACCGGACGCGTTGTCGTTCTACGTGTCCGGCCAGATGTCGATCGAGGCGCAGTACCTCGTCAACAAGCTCGCGAAGGGTTTCGTCGGCACCAACAACATCGAGTCGAATTCGCGTCTGTGCATGGCGAGCGCGGGCAGCGGCTACAAGCTCTCGCTCGGCGCGGACGGCCCGCCGGGGTCGTACGAGGACATCGACCACGCCGACCTCTTCTTCGTGATCGGCGCGAACATGGCCGACTGTCATCCGATTCTGTACCTGCGGATGATGGACCGCGTGAAGGCAGGCGCGAAACTGATCGTCGTCGATCCGCGCCGCAATGCGACCGCGGAAAAGGCCGACCTGTTCATGCAGATCAAGCCGGGCACCGATCTCGCACTGCTCAACGGCCTACTGCATCTGCTGCTCGAAAACGGCCACACGGATGCCGCCTTTATCGCCGAGGCCACCGAGGGGTGGGATGCGATCCCCGCGTTTCTCGCGGACTACACACCGGAGCGCGTTGCCGAAATCACGGGCCTCGCCGCTGCCGACATCCGCCGCGCCGCACAGATGATCGGCACCGCGAAGGAGTGGATCAGCTGCTGGACCATGGGCCTGAATCAAAGCACGCACGGCACGTGGCACACCAACGCGATCTGCAATCTGCATCTGGCGACCGGCAAGATCTGCCGGCGCGGCAGCGGACCGTTTTCGCTGACGGGCCAGCCGAATGCGATGGGTGGCCGCGAAATGGGCTACATGGGTCCGGGCTTGCCGGGTCAGCGCTCGGTGCTGGTCGACGCGGACCGTGCGTTTATCGAAGACCTGTGGGGCATTGCGCCGGGCACGTTGAAAACCGAAGTCAGCAACGGCACGGTCGACATGTTCTCGCGCATGGCCGCGGGTGAGATCAAGGCGTGCTGGATCATCTGCACGAACCCGGTGGCGAGCGTCGCGAACCGCCAGAACGCGATTGCCGGATTGCGCGCGGCGGAACTCGTGATCGCGCAGGACGCGTTCCTCGACACCGAGACCAACCGCTACGCCGACGTGCTGTTGCCCGGCGCGCTGTGGGCCGAAGCGGAAGGCGTGATGATCAACTCCGAACGCAATCTCACGCTGATGCAAAAGGGCATCGAGCCGCCGGGCGCCGCATTGCCGGACTGGCAGATCATCGCGCGCGTCGCTTGCGAAATGGGCTTCGCTCATGCGTTCAGCTATGCGAGCGCGGAAGAAGTGTTCGCCGAAATCACTCGCGCGTCGAATCCGAAAACCGGCTATGACCTGCGCGGCGCGAGCCATCGGCGGCTGAAGGAAACGCCGCTGCAATGGCCGCTCGCGGGAGCCGATTCAGCCGACCGCAATCCGGTTCGCTACCTGAACGACGGCGTGAGCCAGACGCTGAAGCAGCTGCCCGACGGCAGCCGTCCGCGCCTCGTGTTTCCCACCGCGAGCGGCAAGGCGATGTTTTTCGCCCGCGCTTATGCAGCCCCGGCCGAGTTGCCCGATCGCGAATTCCCGATCGTGCTGAACACCGGCCGCTTGCAACATCAATGGCACACGATGACGAAGACCGGCAAGGTCGCGATGCTCAACAAGCTGAACCCTGGGCCTTTCGTCGAGATTCATCCCGAAGATGCCGCCACGCTCGGCATCAAGGCGAAGGACCCGGTCGAGATCCGTTCGCGCCGTGGCCGCGCGGTGCTGCCCGCGGTCGTCACCGAACGCGTGAGCGCCGGCAACTGCTTCGCACCGATGCACTGGAACGATGTGTTCGGCGACGACCTGTGCATCAACGCGGTGACGAGCGACGCGATCGACCCGGTTTCCCAGCAGCCCGAACTGAAGTTCTGCGCGGTCGCGCTGAGTCCGGTGACGGTCGACGCCGCCGAGCCGGTTCTGCAAGGTCATGACGAAGTGCCCGCCGACGAGGTTGCCGTTACCCCAAGCTTCAAGGATCAGGACATGCCCCGTATCGAAGCACTCACCAGCCTGTTGCAATTGCCGCCTGCGCCCGCGCCGTCGCTTACCGACGCCGAGCGCGCGTACCTGGCCGGGTTCGTCAGTGGCTTGCGTTCGGCCGAAGCGCAGGGGATCGACAGCGTGCCGGTTCTGCCGCGCAGCGCACCGTTCGATACGGCGAGCCGCCTTCACGTTGATGGTCTGCTCGCCGGGCTTTATAGCCGCAGCACGACTGTCGTGGGCGTGCCCGCTGTCGTCGCGGCACTTCCGTCTGAGCACGACGATACGACGCCCGCATCCGGCGTACGCATCGTGCGTGTGCGCCCGAAAGTGACGCTGCTGTGGGCCTCGCAAACCGGCAACACCGAATCGCTCATCGAGCGTTACGCCACGCGTCTGATGGAGTCGCGCTTCGAAATTCGCGCGTCGTGCATGGAAGACTATCAGGTCTCGTCGCTCGCGAAATCGCAATACGTATTGCTGATGACGAGCACGTTCGGCGACGGCGATCCGCCCGACAACGCGCAAGGCTTCTGGACGCAACTGAGCGCCGACGATGCGCCGCGTCTCGAAGGCGTGCGCTTCGCGGTGCTCGCGCTCGGCGACCGTAACTACGATCAGTTCTGCGGCCACGGCCGCCACCTCGACGAGCGGCTCGCCGCGCAAGGCGCGCTGCGTCTGATGGATCGTGTCGATTGCGACGGCGAGTACCAGGAGAGCGCCGACGCGTGGCTCGAACGCGTCATCCTGCGCATCAACGAAGAAGATGCGGCGCTGCATGCGGTGCCGCCGGGCGGCATGATCAACGCGGTGGTGCCGGGCACGGTGCCGACCAAGGCGCGCCCGGCCGCTTCGCGGCTCGTCAGCAATCTGCGTTTGAACCGGCGGGGCGCGGCGAAGGACACGCGTTACTTCTCGCTGAACACCGGCGATTCGGGCCTCGAATATGAACCGGGTGACGCGCTCGGTGTGTGGCCGAGCAACTGTCCCGAACTGGTCGATGAACTGATCGGTTTGAGCGGCCTCTCCGCGGACGAGCCGGTGCATGTGGCGGGCGCGGGCGACATGCGTCTTGCCGATGCCCTCGGCAAACACTACGAGATCGCGCGGCCGGGCCCGGACGCGCTCGCGTTCATCGCCGCGCGCAGCAGCAACGGCGCGCTGCGCGATCTGCTGACGCCCGAGCGCAAAGGCGACCTCAAGCAATGGCTATGGGGCCAGCAGCTCGCCGACGTGCTACACGAATTTCCGGTGCGTCTGACGGCCGCCGAATTGACCGGCATGCTCAAGCGTCTGCAACCGCGCCTGTACTCGATCGCGTCGAGCCCGAAAGCGCATCCCGGCGAAGTGCATCTGACGGTGTCGGCGGTGCGATACAGCAATGGCCGGCGTCATCGCAAAGGCGTGTCGTCGACGTTTCTCGCCGACCGTGCGAGCGAGGCCGACGTGCCTGTGTTCGTGCAGAAATCCGCACACTTTCGTCCTCCTCATCATGCCGACACGCCGATCATCATGGTCGGCCCCGGCACCGGCATCGCACCGTTTCGCGGCTTCATGCACGAGCGCCAGGCGCGCGGCGACCGCGGACGCAACTGGCTGTTCTTCGGCGAACAACATGCGGCCACCGATTTCTACTATCGCGACGAACTCGAAGCGATGCGCGACAGCGGCTTCCTGACCCGGCTCGACGTTGCGTTCTCGCGTGACCAGGCCGACAAGATTTATGTGCAGGACCGCATGCGCGAACAAGGTGCGCAACTGTGGTCATGGCTCGAAGACGGTGCGCATTTCTATGTATGCGGCGACGCGACCCGGATGGCGCGCGATGTCGACGCGGCGCTCAAGGATGTGATCGCCACGCACGGCGGCATGAGCGACGAAAAGGCCGCCGAATACGTGAGCCGTCTGTCGCGCGAAAAGCGCTATGCACGCGACGTGTATTGAGCGGCGAGGCGCGTGAACGCAACTCGTTGCGCCACGAATGCAAGGATTCAAAGAGTACGCAGTGAAGTTTTGAAAAACGGAGCCGATTGGCATGGAGGTTGCGTGTTCAGAGCGGCTTCAACATCGTGACTGACTGGTGCATGGCGCAGTGCCAACGCTGGGTGGTTGAGAAATCAGTTTTGTGAGGATATCTGATGAAAAACGTGATGAGCTCCCTTAAGAGCGGAGACTGGCGCGCGCTGGTGGCGTGTTTCCTCTATTTCGACACCGGCTTTACCGTGTGGGTGCTGTATGGGCCGCTCGCGCCGTTCATCAGCAAGAGCATTGCGATGACGCCCGCGCAACAGGGTCTGCTGGTGGCGGTGCCGGTGCTGTCGGCGGCGATTCTGCGCGTGACGCTCGGCAATCTGTATCAGTCGGCGCATGGCAAGCGTATTGCGTTGATGGGCGTGTTGCTGTCGGCGGTGCCGACCATCGTGTTGCCGCTGTTGCAGTCGGTACCGTCGTACGAAATGCTGCTGGTGCTCGGCGTGTTCCTCGGCGTCGGCGGTGCGAGCTTCGCGGTGGCGCTGCCGATGGCCGGCAGCAACTATCCGCCGAAAGTGCAGGGCCTGGTGCTGGGTCTCGCCGCGGCAGGCAATATCGGCGCGGTCCTCGACGGCTTCCTGTTCCCGCAACTGGCGACGCACTACGGTTGGCAAATGGCCGCCGGCGGTGCGCTGCCGTTGCTCGCGATCGCCGCGATCACGCTGTATTTCTGGGCCAACGACGCAGGCGTGAAGTCGGGCAGCGTGCTGCGCGCATTCGGCAGCTTCGCGGTGACGCTGGTCGGCTTGATCGTGCTCGTGCTGCTGGTCGAAGCGGGCCTGTTCGGGGCGGGCAAGACCGGCGTGCTGCTGTTGCCGGTGATCGGCGCGCTACTGGCGATCGCGGTGCTGCCCAAACGCTATCGCTCGGTGCTTGGCGAGCGCGACACATGGGTCATCATGCTGGTGTATAGCATCACGTTCGGTGGTTTCGTCGGCATGTCGTCGTATGTTTCGCTGCTGCTCACCAACCTCTATCAGTTGTCGAAGATCGACGCGGGTCTGTTCATGGCGCTGCTCGCCGCCACCGGCGCGATGGTGCGCCCGCTCGGCGGCCTGATCGCCGACAAGGTGTCAGGCGTGCGCGCGCTGACCGTGCTGCTCGCGATTATCTCGCTGTGCGACTTCCTGTTCGCTGCCGCGATGCCTTCGATCGCGGGCGGTATTGCGTTGCTGTTGTGCCTGTACGTGGCCTTCGGTCTCGGCAACGGCGCGACCTTCCAGCTCGTGCCGCATCGCTGGGCGGGGCGCACGGGTCTGATGTCGGGCATCGTCGGCGCGGCGGGCGGCATCGGCGGCTTCTATCTGCCGGTCGTAATGGGCATTGCGAAGGAAAGCACGGGGAGCTATCAGATGGGCTTTGCGACGTTCGGCGCGCTGGCCGCCTGCGCGTTCGTCGCGATCGTCGCACTGCGCCGTCCGTGGATGGCGTGGTCGATGCAAGCCGGCATAATGCACGCGCATGCGACTGAGTGATGGCACGCGACCGGCGCAGCCGGTCGTTTGAAAACTCATCAAAACGTGGCTGCAAATATCTGCATGCCAGTGGGGCGTTGCTGTCGAGTTGGGCTGTAAGTGCGCATACCAGCCCACCTCGACCCCCTCCCTTTAGAACTGATGCCGCAGCGCGACCCGCACGGCAACCTGTGTGCCCGTCGACGACGGCGCCTGCACACCGGGAATAAACGCGTTGTCGAGAATCGATTGGGTCGAGTCTCCACTGACCTTCTGATACACGCCCTGCACGTATACATCGGTGCGCTTGCTCAGGTTGTAGTCCGCCATCAGACCTGCCGAGTGAATCTTCGGCTTCACGCTCCCTGACGACGCATCGTAATTCACCATCGAATAAACATACTGAGCACCGACGAAGAACGCCGGTGTGAACTGGTATTTGCCGTTCACTTCGAAGTTCTGGTACTTGAGCGTGTTCAGCGTGACGCCGGGCGCAGCCAGCGGAATGCCGATATAGCCGTTGCCGGTCGGGTCCTTGTAGTTCGAATTGGTGTACGCAAAACCGGCGGTCGCCGAGCCGAACGTGTAGTTGATGCCGCCGCCGAACACGCGCATGCGTCCGGCGATGAAGCTCGCGTCGTTGGCGGTGATCGCGCCGGTGGTGCCCGCGCCCGGATTGTTCGCCTGCAGGTAGGCCGCCGCGATCAGCAGGCCGCCGTTGGCGTACTGGCCGCCGAAGCTGTACGCGCGATTGTTGGCAAAATTCGTGTCGTTGCTGAAGCTGTACACGCCGCCGAACTGCAAGCCCGCGATCTCCGGGCTCGCGTACTTCACGCTATTGCCGAGCCGGAACGAGTTGTCGGTGTTGTCGTTGTCGTACGGATGCGCGAAAAGGTAACCGGCCCAGTTACCGTTGGCCGTGGTCGGCGCGAGATAGTCGACCACCGAGTCGTACTGGCGCCCGAGCGTGAGCGTGCCGAAGCGTGCGTCGCTCAGCCCCACAAAGGCCTGACGCCCGAACATGCGGCCGCCCTGGCCGAGCCGCCCCGAACTCACGTCGAAGCCGTTCTCCAGTTGAAACACGGCCTTCAGGCCGCCGGCCAGGTCTTCCGAACCCTTCATGCCCCAGCGACTGCCCTGCGCATAGCCGCTTGCCATTTCCCATACCGCGCCGCCCTTCACGTTGTTGGTGTAGTTGATGCCTTCGTCGAGCACGCCGTACAGGCTCACGCTGCTTTGCGCGCACGCGCAGAGGGGCGTCAGCGCGGCGACGGTGGCGGACGCTGTGAATGCGGCGGTGGCGAGGTGGTTTTTCTTCATCGGAGCTCCGGGCTTTGCTGATGTTGGTCATGAGCGGCCTCTACGGTGCGAACGGACGGGAAGCCGTCCGAAGGCCGCTGCTTTTTGGCGAAGTCCGGATTCTGCTATTCGTGATAGGAATCCCGTATAAGGCAGATCCCTGGATAAACGTGATTTTTTCGAATGTTTCTCCCGCAAATTATTCGCTTGTGGCCGCGAGTGCCTCGGAGAAAAATTCCATTCATGCACCTTTGGCATGAAAACGATAGCTGGAGGCCATGCGTTTTTCGCACCCCGCATTTCAGGAGACGACCATGCGACTCGACCGGAATTTTGCCAACGGCCGCTTCATCGAACCGGCTGCCGGCGCCGCGAGCCACGAACTCATCGCCGTCCACAACCCGGCCACCGGCGCGGCGATTGCCCACGTCACCGGCGCGAGCCAGGCTGACGCCATCGCCGCCGTCGACGCCGCGGCCGCCGCGCAAAAAGGCTGGCGCAAGCTGCCTTCTGCCGAACGCGGGGCCTGGCTGCACAAGCTTGCCGACGCGCTGACCGAATGCGCGCCGGCGATCGGCGCGGCGCTCGCGCTGGAGTCGGGCAAGAGCGTCGCCGACGCCACCAGCGAAGCGATCTACGCCGGCCAGATCACCCGCTATCACGCCGAGTGGGCGCGCCGTATCGAAGGCGAAGTGATTCCGAGCGACACCCCTGACGAAAACCTCGTGCTGCATCGCGAGCCGATCGGCGTGGTGGCCTGCCTGATCCCGTTCAACTACCCGGTCTATACGTTCATGCGCAAGGTGGCGCCGGCGCTGATCGCAGGCAACACAGTGGTGGTGCGCCCAAGCAACAACACGCCGACTTGCGCATTCGAAATTGCCAGGGCGGTGGAGAAGGCCGGTCTGCCCGCCGGTGTCGTGAACATTCTCGCGATGAACCACGCGAGCGCCGAAGTGCTCTGCACGCACCCCAAGGTCGGCATGATCACGCTGACGGGCAGTGTCGGCGCGGGCCGCAAGGTGCTCGATTATTGCAAGGCGAACATCGCCAAGCCGTCGCTCGAACTGGGCGGCAAGACGCCCGCGATCATCGAGGCCGACGCTGATCTGGAGAAGGCCGCGCGCGAGCTGGTCGCCTCGAAGACCACGCACTGCGGCCAGCTTTGCACGGCGATCGAACGCGTCTACGTGCAGGAAAGCGTGCACGACCGCTTTGTCGCGCTGTTGAAGCAGCACATGAGCTCGGTCGAATTCGGCGATCGCAGCGAACAGCCTGCGTTGATGGGCCCGCTCGTCAACGAAGCGTCGCGCCAATCGATTCACGCGATGGTCGAACGCGCGGTCGCGGCGGGCGCCAGGCTCGAGACCGGCGGCAAGCTGCCGCAAGGCAAGGGCTTCTTCTATCCGCCCACACTGCTGTCGAACTGCCGCCAGGAGATGGAGATCATTCAGGAAGAGACCTTCGGTCCGATTCTGCCGGTCGTCAAATACCGCACGCTCGACGAAGCGCTGGAGATGGCCAACGACCATCAGTTCGGTTTGTCGTCGGTGTTGTATACGGAGAACTATCGCGGCGCGATGAAGGTCGCCAACGGCATCGAGGCCGGCGAGCTGTACGTGAACCGCACACCTGCCGATCCTTATCAAGGTTTTCACGCCGGCTGGAAACGCTCGGGTCTCGGCGGCGACGACGGCAAGCACGGCATGCTCGAATTCACCCAGACCCGTCTCGTGGTCATGAAGTACTGAAGCTGAAACGGCGCGCGCCGCACGCGATGAGCCGCGGCGCGCACCACCTTTGCAATCCCTTGAAGCGCAGCGGACACGCTGCCAATCCATAAAAACATATTGGAGACCCGGCGACCCGGTGGACGGGCGTTGCGTCTCTCAGGAGCGCTCACGTGTCGACCCAGCCCGTTCAAACCCATGCCGCGCCCGCTTCGGGCGACGCGCAAACCATTCTGCAAAACACCAAGGCGCAGCGCTATATCCAGCTCATGTTGCTGGTGCTGGCAGCCGGTGCGATCTACCCGATTCTGTATCTGCGGCAGGTTTATCAGCCGACGATGCTCGAGGTGTTCCACATCACCGATAGCCAGCTCGGCTATCTGTATTCGTCGCTGGGCACGATCTTCCTGTTGAGCTATCTGCCCAGCGGCTGGCTTGCCGACCGCATCGCGCCGCGTTGGCTGATCTGCTTTTCGCTGATCGCAACCGGCCTGCTTGGCTTGTGGTATTCGACCGCGCCGTCGTTTCATGTGCTGATGCTGATCTTCGGCGGCTGGGGTCTGTCGACCGGCCTGACGTTCTGGGCCGCCGTCATCAAGCGCGTGACGATGATCGCCGGCGCACACGAGCAGGGCCGCTTCTTCGGTTTGCTCGACGGCGGTCGCGGGCTGATCGAAGCCATGCTCGCCACCATCGCGATCACGCTGTTCGCGTGGATCACGCAGACGCGCGGCGAGCCGGTCGCGCTCGGCTTCAGGATGGTGGTCTACCTGTATGCGTTTCTTTGCATCGCGCTCGGCGTCGTGCTCGCGCTCGTCAAGGACCCGCAGGGCATCGAAGACGCGGCCGCCCAGCGAGCGGCGCGCGGGCGCAGCAACGTGCTGGTCGACCTCAGGACGCTCGCGAAGATTCCCGAGTTGTGGCTGGTCGCCGCGATCGTGTTCTGCGGCTATCAGGTGTTCTGGGCGACCTACAGTTTCTCCGCGTATCTGCACGAAGGCGAAATCGGTCTGACGGTGGTGATGGCCGGCACGATCACCACGCTCAAGCTGTGGATGCGGCCCATCGGCGGGATCGGCGGCGGTTTTCTCGGCGACCGTTATTCGAAGGTCTCGGTGCTGGTGATCGCGCTCTTTCTCGCCGCGCTGTCGCTGCTGGGTCTGCTGGCGGCGCCGCGTATCGCGAGCCATGTGCTGCTCGTGTTCCTCGTGCTGTTCATCGGCATTCTGACGTACGCGATCCGCGGCCTGTACTGGTCGCTGCTCGATCGCTGCAACATCCCGGGCGCGACGATGGGTCTCGCGATCGGCCTGATCTCCGTGCTCGGCTATTCGCCGGACGTGTTCCTGCCGCTCATCAACGGCTATCTGACGCAGACGTTCCCGGGCGTCTTCGGCTACCAACTGTACTTCGGCTACGTGGCCGTCATGGCCGCGCTCGGCGGCGTCGCCGGGCTCTTGCTGAGAAATATGCTCAACAGGAAAGAGGGTGCGTAAATGAAAGTTGTCTCGCTCGAAACGCATATCGTTGCCGTACCTCCGCCGCATGTGGGCGGCATGTACTGGATCTTCGTGAGGCTCAAGACCGATTGCGGTATTGAAGGCGTCGGCGAAATCTATTCGGCGACGTTCCATCCGAAAGCGATGACCCACATCATCGACGACGTGTTCGGCCGCTATCTGCTCGATCACGATCCGCACCACATCGAACGGCTATGGCGCGAAGCGTATTCGAGTGGTTTCACGCAGCGCCCCGATCTGACGATGATGGGCGTGATCAGCGGCCTCGAAATGGCCTGCTGGGACATCATCGGCAAAGCGGCCAACAAGCCCGTGTATGAGCTGCTGGGCGGGATGGTGAACCCGCGTCTGCGTTCGTACACGTACCTGTACCCGAAGAACAGCGCCGGCGAATACGACTACGACGATCCCGATCTCGCGGCCGAATGCGCGGCCGAAAACGTGAAGCGCGGTTTCACCGCGGTGAAGTTCGATCCGGCGGGGCCGTATACCGCGTACTCGGGCCATCAGCTGTCGCTGGGAGTGCTCGAGCGTTGCGAAACGTTCTGCCGCCGCGTGCGCGAAGCGGTCGGCAGCAAGGCGGATCTGCTGTTCGGCACGCACGGGCAGATGGTGCCGTCCTCGGCGATCCGGCTGGCCAAACGGCTCGAAAAGTACGATCCGCTGTGGTTCGAAGAGCCAGTGCCGCCGGGCCAGGAAGACGCGATGGCACAGGTCGCCCAACACACCAGCATTCCGATTGCCGCTGGCGAGCGCCTCACCACCAAATACGAATTCTTCAAGCTGCTCGAAGCGGGCGCCGCATCGATTCTGCAACTCAATGTGGCGCGCGTGGGCGGCCTGCTCGAAGCAAAGAAAGTGGCCGCGCTCGCGGAGGTGTACTACGCGCAGATCGCGCCGCATCTGTACAACGGGCCGGTCGGCGCGGCGGCCAGCATCCAGCTTGCAACCTGTACGCCGAACTTCCTGATTCAGGAAAGCATCGGCACATGGGACGGATTCCATGCGGCAGTGCTGAAGAAGCCGATTCAATGGGAAGACGGCTACATCATTGCGTCGACGGAACCGGGCCTCGGCGTCGAGTTGAACATGGAGGTCGTCAGGCAGCACACGCCGTATACCGGCGAGCGCCTGCATCTGCAAATGGCCGAACGGCCCGCCGATGTGAAAGATCTTGCGCCGGCGAGAGGTTGAACCGGTCTGGCCTTTTACACGCATTTGTACGCATTCAATGGATGGGGCGCCGTCGGGCGACATAGAGCATGAACTACGATTACATCATCGTCGGCGCGGGTTCGGCGGGCTGCATTCTCGCCAATCGCCTGTCGGCGTCGGGCCAATATTCGGTGCTGCTGCTCGAAGCGGGCGGCAAGGACAGTTCGTTCTGGTTCAGGATTCCGGTGGGTTTCACGAAGACTTACTACAACGAAACCTACAACTGGATGTACTACAGCGAACCCGAGAAGGAACTCGACAACCGGCCGATCTATTGTCCGCGCGGCAAGGTGCAGGGCGGTTCGGGCTCGATCAACGCGATGATTTTCGTGCGCGGCCAGCCGCACGATTTCGACGACTGGGCGGCCGCCGGCAACAAAGGCTGGGCGTTTCGCGACGTGCTGCCGTATTTCCGCAAGCTGGAATCGCACCCGCTCGGCAACACGGACTATCACGGCGCTGACGGCCCGATCCGCATCTCGCCGATGAAAGACGCGGTGCATCCGATCTGCCACATGTTCCTGAAAGGCTGTGACCAGGCCGGCTACCAGCGCAGCGACGACTTCAACGGCGCGCAGTTCGAAGGCGCGGGTATTTACGATGTGAATACGCGCAACGGGCAGCGTTCGTCGAGCAGCTTCGAGTATCTGCATCCGGCGCTCACGCGCAAAAACCTGCGCATCGAGCATGGGGTGCTGGTCAACCGCGTGCGCTTCGACGGCAACCGGCGCGCGATCGGCGTCAACGTCACGCAGAACGGCGTCGCGCGGCAATTCGGCGCCAATCGCGAGGTGATTCTGGCGGCGGGCGCGGTCGATTCGCCTAAGCTGCTGCAACTGTCAGGTGTGGGCGACGCCGCATTGCTGACGAAGCATCGCATCGCGCTGGTCAAGGAATTGCCCGCCGTGGGCCAGAACCTGCAGGACCATCTGTGCGTGAGCTTCTACTATCGCTCGAAGGTGAAGACGCTGAACGACGAGATGCGGCCGCTCGTCGGCAAGCTCAAGCTCGGTCTGCAATATCTGCTGACGCGCAAGGGGCCGCTTGCGATGAGCGTGAATCAGTCGGGCGGCTTCTTCAAGGGCAACGCGAGCGAGACCCAGCCGAACCTGCAGTTGTACTTCAATCCGCTGTCGTACCGGATTCCGAAGAGCAACAAGGCGAGCCTCGAACCTGAACCCTATTCGGGCTTTCTGCTGGCCTTCAATCCGTGCCGGCCGACGAGCCGCGGCTCGATCGAGATCGCGTCGAATCGCGCCGAAGACGCCGCGAAGATCCGCATCAACGCGCTGACTACAGAGAAAGACATCGACGAAGTGATTCAGGGCTGCGAACTGGTGCGCAAGGTGATGGCGTCGCCGGCGTTGACGGAGATCACGCTCGAGGAAATCTCACCGGGACCACAGGTGAATACACGAGAAGGCTTCCTGCAGTACTTCCGCGAGCAATCGGGTTCGATCTATCACCTGTGCGGCTCGTGCGCGATGGGCGACGATCCGCGCACCTCGGTGGTCGACGCGCGTTTGCGGGTGCATGGTCTGGCCGGTCTGCGGGTGGTCGACGCGTCGATCTTTCCGAATATCACGTCGGGCAACATCAACGCGCCGACCATGATGGTCGCGGAAAAGGGCGCCGACATGATTCTCGAGGACGCGGCGGGCGAAGCCACCGCCCAACCCACGGCAACGGAGCTGGCAGCCGCGGCCTGACAGCCGGCGGGTTATTGCGCTCCTTCCAGCGGCGCCGACTCCGACGGGTCGAGCGCACGCTCGGATAGCCAGATCTCCTGTTGCAGCCAGTCGCGAAACAGCGCGACATGCGGCAGCTCGTCCAGCTCCTCGCGCGTGACTAACCAGTACGACTGATGTCCGTCCACATGCACGTTGAGCACCTGCACGAGCTGACCCTCCGCGAGTTCGCGCGCGATCATGTGACGGTCGGCGATGGTGACGCCGAGCCCGTCGATCGCCGCGCGTATCGCATGATCGAGCAGATCGAATTCATAGCCGCCGTGCGTGTCGACGTTTTCAATGCCGGCCGCCTTCAACCAGTGCTGCCACGTGAGGTAGCGCTGATCGGCGCTCGCCAGCACGTGCAGCAGCGTGAACTGATTCAGGTCGATGGGCGCGCGGCCCGGCTGGCGCGCAAGCAAGGCGGGCGCGCACACGGCAATGTGCCGCTCGTTCATCAGCAGACGGCTGTCGACGCCTTTCCACTCGCCGTTGCCGAAACGGATCGCGCAGTCGAGCACGCCGGATGCGGCGAGGTCGTCGTCGACGCGGGTCGACAGGCTCAGTTCGAGATGCGGGTGCGCGTCTCGCAGACGCCCGAGACGCGGCATCAGCCAGCGGCTCGTGAAGGTAGGCGGCGCGTTGATGCGCAGACGGTTGCGATGGGTTTTCTCCTGCAGGCTGCGAACGGTCAGTTCGATGCGGTCGAACGACTGCTGCAGCGCCTGCAATAGCACCCGGCCGGCGGCCGACAGTTCCAGATGGTGATGGTGACGCTGCAACAGCGTCTCGCCCAGTTGTGCCTCGAGTTGGCGAACTTGCCGGCTGACCGCGCTTTGCGTGACATTCAGCAACTCCGCAGCGCGGGTGAAGCTGCCCGTGCGGCCAGCGACTTCGAAGGCTTTCAGCGCGTTCAGCGCGGGCATTTTGCGTTTCAAGTTGTTCGACCGGAGAGGAAGGCGCGAGCAGCGCAATGGGTTGATATTTTACTTCGTTGCCTGCGCGGCGCAGTGTTCGTGCTGATGAGGTTGCCGAACCCGCCATTCCCCTAACCGATCCTACGAAAAACCGTCATGAAAATACGCAGGCAAATACTTGCATGTTGCGAAGGACCTTTCTAATATGCAGTCAGGAGGCTGCATATGAACTCATCGACCGATCGCATTGAAAAGCAGATTCTGCTGAAGTCGCCGCGCTCGCGTGTCTGGCGCGCTTTGTCCAGTGCCGAGGAATTCGGCAAATGGTTCGGCATGAATCTGACCGGCAAGCAGTTCATCGCCGGCAAGTCCGTGCAGGGCACTCTGACCTATCCCGGCTATGAGCATCTCGTCATCGACCTGCTGATCGAACGCGTCGAGCCCGAGCATCATTTGTCGTGGCGCTGGCACCCGGCCGCGATCGATGCGTCGGTCGACTATTCGCCGGAGCCGACCACGCTGGTCGAGTTCGAGCTGACCGAGGTCGACGGGGGCACCTTGCTACGCGTCGTCGAATCGGGTTTCGACCAGATCCCCGCCGCGCGCCGCGACGAAGCGTTCCGTATGAACACGGGCGGCTGGGAGCATCAGTTGGTCAACATCGAACAGCATGTCGCCAAGGGTTAGAACGGCGTCCGCAAGCGCGGGACTGAAGGCGTCAGTGTTGCGAAATGCCGCACCGGTTTTTGCGGCGCTCGGCGATGAGACGCGGCTACGCCTGATCGCGGTGCTGTGCGCGAGCAGCGCGATGTCGATCGCGCAGTTGACTGCGGGGACGGCGATCACGCGGCAGTCGGTGACGCAGCATCTGCAGGTGCTTGCCAACGCGGGGCTCGTGCGCGACGTGAAGGTGGGGCGTGAGCGCTTGTGGGCGTTCAACCCGGCTCATGTCGATGAAGCGCGCCGTGCGCTCGATGCGATTTCGCAGCAGTGGGATCAGGCGTTGTCGAGGCTGAAGGCGATGGTGGAGGAGTGACTTTGCGAGCGCGCAGGATCGGGCCGCCGGCTTGCGGAACGTGAGCGCTATAGTTCGTTGAACACAGCGGGGCGGGGGCCGTGAAAAGCGCCCGCCCCGCGCATGTGGAACAGCGGTGTGTTATTAACAACTTACGCGG
>NZ_JARESU010000180.1:0-13754 GCF_046027075.1 Paraburkholderia sp. RL18-085-BIA-A
GATCGAGTCGGCCAGACGGTGGACTTCGTGCTCAGGGCGAAGCGCGACGTGGCCGCGGCCAAAGCCTTTTTCAGCAACGCAATCAAACATCAGGGACAGCCTCCGGAGACGATCACGCTCGATGGGTATGCCGCCTCACACCGGGCGGTGCGTGCGATGAAGGCCGATGGCCTGTTGCCTGAGGACACGAAGATCCGGTCCTCGAAGTACCTGACCAATCTGATCGAACAGGACCATCGAAGCATCAAGTCCAGAACGAATGTGATGCTCGGCTTCAAACGGTTCAGGAATGCCGCGGCCACGATTTCAGGCATCGAATTGATGCATCGCATTCGCAAGGGTCAGTTCAACTTCTCCATGGTCGGGCTCAAAGATACCGCTGCGCCCGATGTCTGGGATGCCGTCCTGTTCAATCGATAAGGCATCCATATCTATAGGAAGCATCTCTGCCAGACAAGCCATTTGCACCAGAGCCCGTCGGATGATGTCATTCGCATTGCAGTGCCCCTACTCACAAGATGTGAGCACAAACACGCGACCGCAGGCCCGCTGTCACGCGGCGAGCCTGCGAGTGCCGTGTCAGCGCCCCATCATGACTGCTTTTCCAGTTTAACGATGGTCAGGGTGCCGTTGACGTTTTCGACACGGACCTTGACCTTGTCGCCCTCGTGAACCTGTTTGACCATCGCGGCATCCTTCGCCTTGAACGCCATCGTCATTGGCGGCATCCCGACGTTCTCCAGCGCGCCGTGCTTCAGCGTGACCATGCCGGTTGCAGCGTCCACCTTCCTGACCTCCGCATCGGTGAGCGCGGTGTTCGATGACGTCTTCGAAGCCGACGGCTTGGACATGTTCATGCCCGCCATGTCATCACCAGCGAACGCGGGCGCAGCAACGATGGCTGCAAGAGCAACAGACGCAACAATCAACTTCTTCATCGGGTTTCTCCAGTTTGAGTAGATGGCACTTGCATGCCGGAAGGTACTGCGTGGGGGAGCCGCGCATGGTCCAGCCTTCGCGCGCGGCGGCGTTGCAGCAGGAACCAGGCTGCGGGGATTACGAACATCGAAAGGATGGGTGCCGTGACCATGCCGCCCACCATCGGGGCGGCAATGCGCTGCATGACTTCCGAACCGGCGCCGTGTCCGACCATGATGGGGATGAGACCAGCCAGCACGACGGCAACCGTCATCGCTTTCGGTCGCACGCGCAACACGGCGCCTTCGCGAATTGCATCGAACAGAAGCGCCTCGGTTAACGGTTCACCATCCTCCAGCCGACGACTAAGCGCGCCTTTCAGGTAGAGCAGCATCACGACACCGAACTCGGCTGCGACACCAGCGAGAGCGATAAACCCGACTGCGGTTGCGACAGACACCGCGTGACCCAGAATCCAGATGAGCCAGAACCCGCCGACCAGAGCGAATGGCACTGTCGACATCAGCAGGAGAGCATCGGCCGCAGAGTTGAAGGTCAGAAAGAGCAGCACGAAGATGACGACGAGCGTCACGGGGATGACTGTGCGCAGTTTCGCCGCTGCCCGCTCGAGATATTCGAACTGCCCGGACCATGCAATCGAATAGCCCGGCGGAAGCGTCACTTTCTCTGCAACAGCGCGCTGCATTGCCTCGACCGCTGACTGCAGGTCCGTATTGCGGATATCAACATAGACGTAGCCGGAGAGCCGTGCATTCTCGCTGCGAATCATCGGTGGACCATCGGCAATCGTGATGTGCGCGACATCGCCGAGCTGGATTTGGGCGCCACGGTCCGTGACGACCGGCAATTGACGCAGCTTCTCTAGCGAATCCCGGGTTTCTCGTGGATAGCGGATGTTGATGGGGAACCGCTCGCGGCCAGCAATGACTTCGCCGACGTTGTCGCCACCCACTGCTGAGGACACGACTGACTGAATGTCTGCCACGGAAAGCCCGTAACGTGCTGCCGCCAGCCGGTCGATGTCGACGTCAATGTAGCGGCCGCCGTTCAGCCGTTCGGCCAGTGCGGACGTGACGCCTGGTACATTCTTCACGGCTGATTCAACCTGCGCCCCGATTCTGTCGATTTGAGAGAGGTCGCTGCCTGAAATCTTGACCCCGACAGGCGTCTTGATGCCCGTCGACAGCATGTCCAGTCGATTACGGATGGGCGGCACCCACACGTTCGACAGCCCCGGGACCTTGACGGTCCGGTCCAGTTCGTCGACCAGCGTCTCCGGCGTCATGCCTGGTCGCCACTCGCTGCGTGGCTTGAACTGAATCGTCGTCTCGAACATTTCGAGCGGCGCCGGGTCAGTCGCGGTGTCGGCCCGCCCGGATTTGCCGAAGACCGTTGCGACCTCAGGGACAGTCTTGATAAGGCGGTCCGTCTGCTGCAGCAGTTCGCTGGCCTTCTCGGCGGAGATGCCCGGAAGCGCTGTCGGCATATACAGCAGGTCGCCTTCATCGAGCGGGGGCATGAATTCGCCGCCGAGCTGGGAAAGCGGAATCACCGAAGCGGTCAACGCAACGACCGCCAGCGCAATGGCAACCCACGGCCGCCGCAGCGTGGCTTCCAGCAACGGTCGGTACAGTCGAATCAGCACGCGATTGATTGGGTTCGAGTTCTCATGAGGGATGCGACCTCGAATCAGATAACCCATCAGCACGGGCACCAGTGTCACCGACAACCCTGCAGCTGCGGCGATGGTGTAGGTCTTGGTGAAGGCCAACGGAGAAAACAGCTTGCCTTCTTGCCCCTCGAGTGAGAACACCGGGATGAACGACAGGGTGATGATGAGCAGCGAGAAGAACAGCGCCGGCCCCACCTCCGCTGCCGATGTCGCGATAAGGTCCCAGCGCTGCGCGGTCGTGATTTGTTCGCCCGGGTGGTCATGGTCGAACGCTTCGAGATGCTTATGAGCGTTTTCAATCATCACGATGGCCGCGTCAATCATCGCGCCGATGGCAATCGCAATACCGCCCAGCGACATCAGGTTCGCGTTGACACCCTGATAGCGCATCACGATGAACGCGGCCAGCACACCAAGCGGCAGCGACAGAATCGCAACGAACGCACTGCGCAGGTGGAACAGGAACACTGCGCAGACAAGCCCAACGATAATGAACTCCTCGATAAGCTTGTCCTTCAGGTTGTCCACGGCGCGTTCGATTAGCTGCGAGCGGTCGTAGGTCGTCACAATCTCCACGCCCGCCGGCAGCGACCGTTTCAGGTCAGCGAGTTTCGCCTTCACCGCGTCGATTGTCGTCAGCGCGTTCTTGCCGGAACGCATGACGATGACACCGCCCGCGACTTCACCTTCACCATTCAGCTCCGCGATGCCGCGCCGCATCTCGGGCCCGATTTGAATCCGGGCAACGTCACCAAGCAGAACCGGTGTGCCGGTGTCATTGGTCCGCAGCACGACGTTCCGAAAATCATCGAGCGAGTGCAGATACCCCGACGAGCGCACCATGTATTCGGACTCGGCCATTTCGACCACTGAACCGCCCGACTCCTGGTTGGCCTTCCCGAGTGCATCAGCCACCATCGCCTGGGTGATGCCGTACGCGCGAAGTTTGTCCGGGTCGAGGACGACCTGATACTGTTGAACCATGCCGCCAATGGACGCGACTTCGGAGACGTCTGGCACTGACTTCAGTTCGAACTTCAGGAACCAGTCATTGAGCGCGCGCAGTTGTCCGAGGTCGTGTTGCCCGGTTTTGTCGACGAGTGCGTATTCGTACACCCAGCCCACGCCGGTTGCGTCCGGACCAAGCGAAACCGTCGCCCCCTGCGGCAGCCGGCTCTGCACCTGATTCAGATACTCGAGTACCCGCGAGCGTGCCCAGTACTGGTCGGTCTTGTCGTCGAACAGCACATAGACGAACGCATCGCCGAACGACGAATACGCGCGGATGGTTTTCGCACCCGGCACACCAAGCAGCGTCGTCGTGAGCGGATAAGTCACCTGGTCCTCGATGACCTGCGGTGCTTTGCCCGGGTACGACGCCTTGATGATGACCTGCGTATCGGACAGGTCGGGCAGCGCATCGAGCGGGGTTTGCGTAACCGAATAGACACCCCACGCCGTAACGAGCACGGTCGCGAGCAGGACCAGGAAGCGATTGTGGATAGACCACCTTATAAGACGCGCAATCATTTGGCGCCTCCGACCGGCTCGACCTTGGTCAACTGGTATCCGTCACCCGACTGCCTGAAGACAAAATGCACGGTCTGGCCAGGTTTCACGTCCGGGAACGCTGTAGGCGACGGTTTGCCGAATGCCATCGTCATCGCGCCCCAGCCCAGAGCTGGAATGGGTTGATGTGAAAACGTGACGTCTCCAGCCGCCACCTGTTCGACCTTACCTGTGGTGTCGTAGGTCTGCGGTGGTGCTGCGGCAGCTGCTGGAGCCGGCGCGCTCGCACCGGTCGGTGCGGTTGCTTCGAGCTTCGGGAGAACGGATTTCAGACTCGCTTCCGAGTCAATGAGGAACTGGCCGGATGCGACGACCTGCTGGCCTTCAGTCAGGCCGCTGCTTACCTCGGTATCGTCGCCGGCATCGTTGCCAACGGTGACGGAGACAGGTTGTAACCTGCCGTCTGAATTCCTGACGATGACCACCGACCGCTTACCCGTCGTGATGACGGCTTCCGAGGGAACCAGCAACCGCGATACCTTTTTTGCGGCGCCGACGCGCGCTCGCATCAACATCCCCGGCGTCAACCTGAAGTCCGCGTTATCGATTTCGAGGCGTGCCTGGAGCGTGCGACTGCTCGTGCTGATGCCCGGCAGGATTTCGCGAATGTGTCCCGTGAAATGTTGCGCCGGGTCGCCAGCAAACACAGCGTCCACGCTCATGCCGGGTTGAACCTGGAGGGCCAGCGCTTCGGGTACCTCGACCACGAGCCACAGCCTGTTGAGCCCGGAGACTTTCGCAAGCGTCTGTCCGGGCGACACCATCGCGCCATCACGCACGTTCAGTTCGGTCAGCACGCCGGTTTCCGGTGCGAATAGCGTGATGTGTGTCTGCGCCTTGCCGGTGCGGTCGAGACTTGCAATCACACCGTCCGGAATCGACATCGCCCGCATGCGCGCACGTGATGCCGCAAGCATGCCGTCATCCATGCCGCCACGTTTCAGCGCCAGGTACTCTTCCTGCGGCGCAAGCCAATCTGGAACGAAGAGCGACGCAATCGGAGCACCCTTCGTTACGCGTTGCATCGGGGCGCTGGTGTAAAGATGGTCGATGTAGCCGGTCACCCGCGACTGGACGACAACAGCTTTCGACTCATCGAACTGCGTAGTACCTACCGCGTCGAATCCTTCTGTTGTTTCCTGCCGGCGCACCGCCGCGTAGCGAATGCCCAGGTTCTGCTGAAGGCCCGGGTCAATCTTGATTCCGTTCGAGCCGCCTTCATCGGCGTAGACCGGCTCAAGCTGCATGTCCATGAAAGGCGACTTGCCCGGTTTGTCGAAATGCTGGTTCGGCACCATCGGGTCGTGCCAGTACAGCACCTTGCGGCCAGTCTTTGGGTGGGTTTTCTCACCGGTGGCGGATGTCGCGGCAAGTGCGGTCGAGCCGGTCGTCGAAGCACGCCACGTGCCGGCGACATAACCGATACCCAGCAGCGCCGCTGCGGCAAACGTCATGAGGCCCGCGCGTGCCAGTTGTTTCTTTTGCATGTTGTTCTCCTTCACTGACTCACGGACATCGAGGCGGGCACGACCTGGTATTCCAGCTGGGCCCAGGTCTGGGATACGCCACGCTGCAGGTCGAGCACCTGAAGCTGGGCGTCGAGTTGCGCACGCCTGGCATCGAAAGTATCCGCAAGCGACCCGGTGCCTGCCTTGTATGCCGCAGCAGCAAGTTGCACGCGCTGGTCCGCAGCCGGCAGCAGGGAGTGGGTGAGATTGGTGATGCGTTCACGTCCGCTGGCCAGGGTGGTCGACAGCGTCCGGATGTCCGCTTCGACCTGTCGCTGCGCGTCCTCGTACATCAGCCGCGCCTTTGTGCCAAGTTGTGCTTTTTCGGCGGCGTCCCGGTCCTCGACGTTCTTCCGGTTAATCGGCAACGGAATACTGACGCCCACCGACACAAACCTCGAAGAGCCGCCCCCCTGCAGATAAGAGACGTTCCAGGTCCAGTCCGTACTGCGGTTGCTGTTGGCGACAGCGGTATCGGCGTCCGCCACTCTCATGTCAGCCGTCGCGGTCATGAGTGCGGGCTCCACTTCACGGAGCTGGTCGGGCGGAAGCGAGGGCACAACGGATTGCGGCGCCGGCGGTTCGCCGGCAACGTCTGTGACCGCACCGGCCGTCCAGCGCGACAGGCTGATGAGCGCTGTCTGTAAAGTCTGCTGGGCCTTCAGGAGCTGGTCCTGCGTTTGCGCCAGCATGAGTTGGGCTTGCACGACGTCGCTTGCAGATGCTTTTGCACCCCGATAGGAGGCTTGTGTGGCCGCGAGCTCGTGCGTCATGTGTCCGACCAGTTCCTGCTGCAGTGACACAGCCTTTTTTGCATAGGCTGCGTTCAGCCATGCCGTCGCAGTTTGCTGGCGCACATTGACAAGTTGCGCTAGAAATCCCGCGCGCTCCTTATCGACAACCTGGTTTGCCAGCGCGGAACGAAGCCGGCGTTTTTCCGGTGAGACCCATTCCTGCTCGATGCCGATGCGGCGCATCGTCAGGATGTTCTGGCCAATCGTGAACGCCTGTGGGCCATTGATTGGCAGGTTGTCGATGCCCGCAGCGAGCATCGGGTTGGGCAACTGCCCCGCCTTGACGGCAGCTTCCGAACTGGCGCCGACGGACGCTTGCGCCGCCTGCATCGAAGCCGAACGGTCAGTCGCCGCCTGTAATGCCGCATCAAGCGTGACGGTCGCTTCGTCAGCGTGCGCGGTGAAGCTTGCGAGAATCAGCGCGGCGAAAATTGAACGCACGCGCAGTGGTACACGCCGGCATGACGGCGTGCCAATAGTTGAAGGCATGTTCTAACCCCAACGGCTGACTCCCACAGGGAGTCCACGTCCTGGACGCAGGACGACCTCACCGCGAATGCGGTGAACCTGTCAGCAAGGGATTAGATGGCGCGAGGAGGTCGCCAGAGACCGGCCGGTTCACGGACGGTGAGCGACAGTGCGTAATGGAATACGACGGGGCTGGACAGCCCGGCGGGACGGGTTACTTCAGTAGCGGAAACCGGGTGATAGAGACTACCAAGCTGGCATTGCGCCGTTGCCTTGCAAAAGAAGCCTTTGGCTTTTTCCGGTTGCGAAGATTTCATGGTCTCGCATCCAGGCATCTCCGAAGACATCGCACTACTATCGTCGGAGCCCATGCTCATCTGCATCGGACATTCTCCAGTCAAGCCGCTGGCCGCCAGCCCACTGATGGGCAGCGCGGCGCAAAGCAACAGGAGGAGCAATGTCCGGAGAAATTTCATGGCTGGGATTATAGCGGAGCTACTTTATCCATGTACCCGCGAATGTGTAGCTAGTGTCGCTCAGCGCACAGCGCCGGCACCGACCGACGATTATGGTGGCGGGGCGCAGCACCTGATGCCGGCAATTGACCCGCCAGCGAAATGACTCAACGGAAATGCACGCAAATGGTACGGACTGGTTCGCGGAACCAGTCCGTACCGCGCACTTCCGGCGCCCGGCCATGCATGCTATCCCGCTGAAGGCCGCCGCTCAGTGAGGTGTGGCTAAGGCACCGCGAAGCTTCCAAAATTCCCGGACGGTCAGTTGAAACTCCCCCACTTATGGTCGCGCAAATTCCCCCACCCTGTGCAGCAGGACTAAGGGTTTTATTTAGCTGGTTTTCGTTTTTCGCGCAAGCGTTTCAGCGGCTTCCTTGAGACGGTAGCTGCGGCCATCGAACTCGAGCAGGTGGCAGTGATGCATGAGCCGGTCGAGGATCGTGGTGCTCATCGTGTTGTCGCCCAGGTATGCGCCCCAATCCTGCACAACGCGGTTGGACGTGACGAGAACGCTGCGATGAAGTTTGTAGCGCTGATGGATCAGGGTTTGCAGCAGCGCGCCGGCGGCGTCGGGGATCGTACGCGACAGGAACAGATCGTCCAGCACCAGCAGGTCGCTCTCAAGGATGGCCCGCAGGCGGGCTTCGCGCTGGGTAGTCGGGCTTAGTGCGTAACGGTTAAAGAAGTCGTCGGTCTCAAGATACTGCACCTTGTGGCCCTGCAGGACGGCCTGGTAGGCGACGGCCTTCGCAACGTGCGATTTGCCGGTGCCTGGTTTGCCGATGATCAGCGCGTTGTCGCCGGCGGCGATGAACTTCAGTGTGTGCAGCTGGAAGCAGGCCTGGCGAGGCACTTTGGGATTGAAGCCCCAGTCGAATTCGGCGAGTGTGAGTTTCTCCTCGAGGCCGGAGAGCTTGTAGCGGCGTTCGATGAGCCGGGACTGGCGGCGATCCAGTTCGTCTTGCAGGATCAGTGCGAAGGTTTCAAGGAATGGCTGCTGTGAGCCTTGGGCCTGCAGTACGCGCGTTTCAAGTGTGTCGCGCACGCCGGACAGGCGAAGCTGTCCGAGAGCCCGTTCGATTTCCGGTAATGTCATGGTCATGCCTGTGTTTCTCCAGTTGGAGGTTGAGGTTCGGCGCCGTGCTGCGCACCGAGGGTAAAGAGTTCGCCGTATTCGGCGGCAGGACGGATCAGCGGGTGATCCTGCGTGAGAGGCAGCTCGAGTTGCGGTGCCTGATCGAGACGCTCGAGTGCCTGTTCGAACAGCCGTTCAACGATCGCGCGCACCTGTTTGTAGCGGTAGACGTGATGACGTAACGCGTGATCGCAGGCCTGTTCAACGAGCCGGGCGGGATACTTCTTCGCCAGACCGACGATGCCCCACATGGCGCGATGGCCGACGCGACCTTCGCTGTCGAACATGTGCTGGCACAGCGCCTTTGTTTGCGGCCCGATGTCGCCAGCGCTCGCGAGCAGGAAGGCGCTCTGGCGGGACGGATTGAAGGGGCGTTCGTCTTCGGGCAGTTCAAGCGAGCCGGCCTTTACGGCGCGCGGATGAGTGCGCAGCAACGCCTGCGTACGGCGGTCGCGGATCTCGATGGTGCAGTCGTAGATGCGCACCGAGACAAGGCTGCCGATGGGCGCAGGTCGTGCCGCATAGTTGCTGCGATCGATGTTGACAGTGGTGTCGTCCCAGACGGTACGCACGACCTCCGTAAAGTAGCGAAAGCCGGTGGTCGGCAACGGCCGCAGATGCGGCCTCTCCTCCTGGAACATGGCCTCGACCTGTCGCCGGGTGCCTCCATGGATGCGTTTGGCCGCCCAGTTCGCCTCCCAATGCATCAGGAATTCGTTCTGGGCTTCGAGCGACTCGAAACGTCGCCCGGCGAGCGCGGTGCCCTGCGTATGTTGAATCGCGTTCTCGACGGTCCCCTTTCGATTCGGGTCCCGTACACGTGCTGGATCGGCGACGACGCCGTAATGCTCGAGCATCGCCTCATAGAGCCGGTTGATCTCGGGTTCGTACAGATCGGGCGTGATGACGCCCTCCCGGAGATTGTCCAGGACGACATAACTGACAGCGCCGCCGAAGTAGCGGAAGGCTTCTTCGTGAAGCTGGGCCCAGACCTGCTTGCTGGACTTCCAGACCACGCGGCGGAAACTGCGCCGCGAGTACCGCAGGGTCATGACGAACAACCGCGGGCGCCGGTAGCGGCCGGTCTTCGGATCGCGGGTCAGCGCGCCTTCGCCATAGTCGACCTGGGCTTCCTCGCCGGGGGCGAACTCGAGACGGTCGAACTGCTCGGGATCGATGTGGCGCAAGGCGCGCACGAAGCGCTTGACGCTCTCGTAGCTCGCGGCGAATGCGAACTGGTCGACCAGATCCTGATAGATCGCCTGCGCGTTGCGCCTCAGGCGGACCTGCTGCTCGATCCATTCGCGATGCGGTTCGCTTGCCGAGCGGGCGAAATTGAACGTTGTGGCCTTGCTGGAATCGGCGGTAGCCGGTGGTCGCGGCGGTGGAGGAGTTTGCGTGGCCGCCGCTTCAGAGCCGGTGGTCACCATGGGGGAGTTTGCTGAAGCGGACTTCTCCGACTCGAAGATCGCCTGATACCGGCGGATCGTCTTGCGGTCGATGCCCGTGAGCCGCTGGATCTGGCGCTGGCTCTTGTTGCGTTCGAGTAATGTGAATACGGTGCTTTGCAGGTGCGGCTTCAAGACGTTCACTCCCTGAACTCCTTCTTGTTCGAAGGAGACGAAGATAGACGTCCTGCAACACCTCCCGGCAGCTTTACTTGCTCAGCCGACGGTCGTCAGGTGGGGGAGTTTGAAGTGACCATACCCGGAGGAATTTGACCGACCGCCGGGGCCAAAATTTGGGGATGCGGCTCGTCGCGTCCGTATCAGGTCGACGCCCTATCACTGCGTCGTATCACGCAGACGTGTGCCGCCAATCGACTATCTCGTCAGCCGTGTTGGCGAGCGGCTCATTTCCCAATGTCACGACAGGCCCGGTCGGCATGCTTTCCTCTCCTTGAATAGCTTCCGATTCGACCACATAAGGGCCTGCGACAGCTCCATCCTGGACCCGGCGTAAAATCGCTTGGAACAAGGGGAGACCCACGATGGCAAAGATGCTGGGCGTGAGCATCGAACAGCTACGGCCGCTGCAAGCGACGGTTGGAATGTTTGAGGTCGACGCGAAACGAAAACACCTTTTGGCGATGAATCAAAAGGATTTGAAAGCGTTCCTTAAAAGCGCGCCGATTCCCACGGTCATCGGCAAACATGACCGGCACTACGTCATTGACCATCACCACTAGGCGCGTGCCCTTTGGGAAGGCGGCATCACGAAGGCGTTTGCGACAGTCGTGGAGGACTTGTCACGACTCGCCGAGGGAAAATTCTGGGACACGGTTATTGAGCGCTGGTGGGTACATCCCTACGACGAGCGCGGCATCCTGCGGGCAATTTCTGCCATTCCTGACGAGGTCTCAGGCCTCAGCGACGACCCCTTTCGCAGTCTCGCGGCCTTCGTGCGCGACGCGGGCGGCTACATAAAAACGCCTGAACCCTTTGCCGACTTCCAGTGGGCGGCGTTCTATCGAACGCGTATCCCGATGTGGACGAACGAATTCCAGTTCAACGCAGCCGTTGAGCAGGGCGTCCACCTCGCGTGGAGTCCAGATGCGCGGACGCTTCCGGGTTTCAAACCGAGAGCCGGGAAATCCAGCTAAGGCTTTGCGGTGGGCCGTACTGCGCGCCGCAGACGAGATGACGTCAAATACCATTGCATGACCGCCAGGACTTCTGAAAGGAAGCGCAGGTAGCATGGCAAGCAATGCGGTGGCGACGTCGTCGCCGCCGACGGCATCAGGCCCGTGACGCTGTTGCCGTAGTGTTGGCTACTGGGCGCGGCGTCTCGCGAATGGGCTACATCAATCACGCGTCGCTAATCTTGTGGATTCGCATGAGCACTTACATCCTCCTGGGCGGTGGTTTCGGCGTTGCTTTACTTATCGCCATCTGGGGAATCTGGCGCTTGAGGTAGCGGCGGACGTCCGTTACTGCGAGAGCTTTGCAATGATGTATTTCGTTGACGGCTCGCACTTTGAATGACTCGCGAGCGAGCGTCCGCGCAAGCACCCGTGTGCGCCTGGATAGCCGCCGCATCACGTCCTGCCTCGAGTCGCACTCCTGCTGTTCCGGCTAGCGTACCGGACAGCAGCAAGCTTAAGAAACCCTTAACTTTGTACGCGTGACAATCTGGAAGTCTCCCCATCCAGATTTTTGCAGGGGATGTCCGGCCGAGGGGCGGGCGCGCCACTTGCACCGTGTGTGCAACCTCATTTTTCTAACGCGCGGTGTCTTTGCATACACTCAACTTACGGGCCCTATGTCTTCGTCTGCTATCAGCTCGCCCTCTCCGGCGATAAAGGCTGCGCCAGGTCTCGTGCTCGGCGCCATTGGTGTCGTATTTGGCGACATCGGAACGAGCCCACTCTACACGCTTCGGGAATGCCTGAAGGCAACAGGCGGCATTACCCAGATGAATGTGTTCGGTATCGTGTCGCTCATTCTCTGGTCGATAATCATCGTCGTCACGCTGAAGTACGTCAGTTTCGTCATGCGCGCTGATAACGACGGCGAGGGCGGCATCCTGGCGCTCACTGCACTGGCTTCGGGCGTCGCCCCTGCGCGACTGCGCAGAATGCTATTGACCTTGGGCGTGTTCGGCGCGGCGATGTTCTACGGTGATTCGATGATTACACCGGCGATATCGGTCATCTCAGCGGTTGAAGGGGTGACGCTGGTGGACCCGCACCTGACCGAATGGATTGTTCCCATCTCGCTGGTTATTCTTACGGGCCTGTTCAAACTTCAGAAACGCGGTACCAGCGCAGTCGGTAAGGTTTTCGGGCCCGTCATGGTTGCATGGTTCGTCACTTTGGCAGCGCTTGGGCTTTCCCATATCGTCACCCACGTCGGCATCGTGCGAGCTGCGTCGCCCCTGTACGCCATCGCTTTTGTCGCGCACGCCCCGGCAACGGCGTTCGTTGTTCTGGGCTCGGTGTTTCTGGCGCTGACTGGCGGAGAGGCTCTTTACGCAGATATGGGCCACTTTGGCAAAAAGCCCATCCGGCTCGCGTGGCTGTTGCTCGTCCTGCCTAGTCTTATCCTGAATTACTTCGGTCAGGCGGCACTCGTCCTCGAGCGGCCTTCCGCGGTCGCGCAGCCCTTTTTCCAGTCGGCGCCCGGCTGGGCTCTCATCCCGCTAGTGCTGCTCGCGACGGCGGCGACCATCATCGCGTCGCAGGCGGTTATTTCCGGCGCGTTCTCGATGACGAAGCAGGCCGTCCAGCTCGGCTTCTTACCGCGCATACCAGTGGTTCACACGTCGACGCATGAGATAGGACAGGTCTACGTACCGTTCATCAACGTCTCGCTTTACGCCGCAGTTGTGTTTCTCGTCGTCTTCTTCAAGTCCTCCGACAATCTGGCAGCCGCCTACGGCATTGCGGTCGCATCGACGATGCTGCTGACGACTTTACTGATGTACTTCATCACCCACTGCCTGTGGAACTGGAAGCCCCTCGCGACACTGGCTGTAATCGGGCCGCTGGCTCTCGTCGATGCCGTGTTCGTCTCAAGCAATATCAGCAAGGTTCTTGAAGGCGGCTGGTTCCCCCTGCTCGCCGGCGGTGTGTTGTTCACCGTGATGACCACCTGGCACAAGGGGCGCGAAACGGTCGTCGACCGCATGAAAAACGACAACCTGCCGCTGGCACCATTGATTCACTCGCTGTGCGATGGCGCGCATTCGCCGCCCCGCGTCAACGGCACAGCGGTGTTTCCCGGTGGCTTGGTAGACATGGCGCCGACCGCCTTTCTACATAATCTGAAGCACAACGGGGTCATGCATCAGGTCAACATCTTTCTTGCCGGCACGACGGACAATGTTCCCCACGTACCGGACGAAAAGAAAACCGTCGCCGTCGACCTGGGGCACGGATGCTATGCCGTCACGGTTCACCATGGCTTCATGGAGATTCCCAACGTCCCCGCGATTCTTGAACTCGCGCAGAAGCAGATGCCTAACTGGCAGTATGAGCCCGTGGACACGTCATTCTTTCTAGCGCGCGACACGATTATGGCGACGGGCGCGAGCAAAGCCATGCCACTATGGCGCGAAAAGCTGTTCGCATTTCTTGCGAGAAACGCGGCGCAGGCGGCAGAGTATTACAGCCTGCCTGAAAACCGTGTTGTGGAAATGGGCGGGCAGATTAAC
>NZ_JARESU010000181.1:0-13662 GCF_046027075.1 Paraburkholderia sp. RL18-085-BIA-A
ACTTTATCGTCCACCAACTTCTGGGCGGCTTCCGTGGCTTGGCGCGGGTCGGCCGCATCGTCTTGTCCATCGAGCTCCAGCGTGATCTTCTGGCCGCCGATCGTCAGGCCTTTCTGATTGATCTCTTCAATCGCGAGACGCGCGCCGTTTTCGCTGTCCTTGCCCAAGTGGGCTGTGCCCCCAGTCAGCGGCGCGATGTGCCCGATTTTGACGATCTCATCCGCAAATGCGGCATTTGCGGCATTTGCGCCGAGAATGATCAAACCACTTCTGAGACTTAACGACAGTGCGTGGCGAAACTTCATAGACATACAAGTCTCCAGCGTAGGAGTGGACATCAATAGAAAAGGGTACCGGCATCGACGATGCCGGGTCAGGGAAGCAAGAACCGGGCCATTCGTCACCCCTAGGAGACGTTTCCGACTCAGCATCGGGATGTCATTTGACCTCACGCCAACTGGCTCCATTCGATGGGGCCCGGCCGCCCGTGATCCATGGGCGGACCGAGTTGAATTGCAAATCGAATAGACACGGGGCGGGCAAGCCCCGACGTGGTACATGCGTACGGGAGCACACCGGCGGTGCGAAGCCGCTTGATGTGGTGCGTATATTTCGGGTTTCAGTGCTTCGGCGGCTGAAGCACTCGATACGGGAACTACAGGCCGCGATCGACACATAGCGGCGCTATGTACCGCCACCAGCGAGCAAGGTCTACCAATGAGTTGTCTATCACGATGCGGGTCACACGTTGATCCTGTGTTAGCAGCAGCATGATTTCCGTGCAGCCCCGTGATAACCGCTTCGACGCCACTTGGCGCGCGGTGGCAGTGTTTGATATCACCCCTTTGAGCGTGGACAAAAAAAACCGACAACATGCAACCGCTGAGGTTAGGTCCAGGTAGTGCGGGTCCGCGCGTGCGGGCAGCCGCTATTCGCCGGGATCCGGACATTCGGAGAAACTGTCTGAAGGGAAGGAGCGGGGTCGGTCGGATACGGTCGATCGTCCTTTGGATTGAGCGCGAACGGACATTGAGTCTGAAGGCGATGGACGCGCGAGTCGTCAGGTGGTGAATGTGGCGAGGCCACCGTCCTGGCGCTCCGACGGCGGCATGGTTGCATGCCAACTTGTTACGCGTTGATACGCCTGCCCCAGTCTCAGCAATATATCTTCAGCGAAAGGCCGCCCCGCGAGTTGCATGCCAATCGGCATCCCTCCAGTTGAAAACCCACAAGGTACGGATAGTGCCGGCAACCCGAGATAGTTGAACGGGCGCGTCAAACGCGTCAGTTGAGCCATCAATGCGTCCATTTCCGGCCCAGCACCGACGTCAGTTGCATCGATTTCCGGCGTTTCTATCGCGACACATGGCGCATGGAGAACGTCGACCTGCGAAAATACCGCATCGACGAACTCGCGTACGGCGATGGCCCGGTAGCGCAACGCATCGATGTATTGAACAGCGGGCACGCAGAAGCCGCGTTCTATGCGTGATCGCACCTGCTCTGAATAATCGCCAGCCTGCTCGCGCAGCCAGTTGCCGTGAAGCGCCGCCGCCTCGGACGCGTTGATGAGTGTGCCCGCTGCGTTGATCGCGCGGAGCTCCGGCATCTGCACAGGTATGATCGAACAGCCGAGCTCCGCGAACGTTTTCAGGCTCTCGGCCAGCGGCCCGGTGATATCCGCGTCGATCTGATCGTCGAAATACCCGATCGGCACGCCGATTCGCAAGCCGCTTATCGACTCGTTCAGCCGCGGCGCGCAAGGTTGCCACGGCAAACCGTCGGGGCCGTTTCCGGCAATCACGTCGAGCAGCAACGCGCAGTCTTCGGCGGTGCGGGCGAGCGGGCCAATCGTGTCCATCGTGTAAGAGAGCGGCATTGCGCCGGCCCTGCTCACGAGTTCGGCGGTCGTCTTGAGTCCCGTAACGCCGCACAACGACGCCGGCAAGCGCACCGAACCGCCCGTGTCGGAGCCGAGCGCTCCGAAGGTGGCGCGCGCGGCCACCGCAGCGCCCGATCCGCTCGATGAGCCGCCCGTAATGCGCGCCGTATCCCACGGGTTGCGACAATGTCCGTGAATCCAGTTGTGCCCGGTCGGACCCATCGCGAACTCGGCCATGTTCAACACCCCGAACTGGATCGCACCGGCATTGTCGAGGCGCTGCAACACGTCGGCCGTACGTTGCGCCGGCTCATTCGCTGCGACCCGGGCGCCGCGCGACGACGACGCACCGGCGCGGTAGAACATGTCCTTGTGCGCGAGCGGAATACCGTGCAACGGGGTGCGCACAAGCCCGGCGTGCCGCTCGTTGTCGGCCCGGACAGCGTGAGCGCGAGCGCTGTCTGCATCGATCCGCAGGAAGGCGTTGAGTGTCGGCCCGACCCGGTGAGCCTGCCGGAGAACCGCATCCAGCAGCTCGACGCTGGACGTGTCGCCCGCGGCGAGTGCCGCGCTGGCCTGCGAGAGCGTCATCCTATGGAGTTCAGTCATCGCGCGGCCACCTGCAAGGCAGTCGTAAATTCCGCGGGATCCGATTCGAACGGCATCGTCGCGAACGCGCTCGCGGCGTCGCGCAATTGGCCGTCCAGCACTTGTGCGACGCGGGCGAGTGGCGTCAACGGGGTGAGGGCGGCGGCGTCAAAGGCCGTGCGCACGTAGGGTTCATCGATCGGCATTTGTGGGCTCATTCAAAAAGGGGGGAAACACCTGTCAGCGAGTATTCGCGACCCAAATAACACCCGGAATCAGGAAATGCCGATGACCGGTTCGCTTTATCCGCTAGCGGCGTGCGCATCGCCATGGCCGGCAAAGGTCGGATCAATTCATTGAGCGGACAACGGACCTTGCGACACTTATATTGCCGATTTATACCTCTTTCCGGACAGATCGCTGCACCATCAGACACAGGGACCCGAATGGATTTGAGGCAGTTACGGTATTTCGTCGCAATCGTCGATGCCGGCAGCATGGCGCGGGCCGCTGAACGCATTTTCGTCGCGCAGACGTCGCTTTCCGAGCATATCAAAGCCCTCGAGCGAACGCTCGGGACCACCCTGCTTGAAAGGCACCCGCGGGGCGTGCGGCCGACACGCGCCGGCCGCGTGCTCTACGAGCATGCCAACGCAATTCTAAAAATGCAGCAGGTGATTGTCGAAGAAGTGAAGTCGTGCGGGGACGAAGTTCAGGGCACGGTTTCCGTCGGCATGCCGAATACCGTCTCGGAGATTCTCGCGGCGCCGCTGCTTGAAGCGGTTTTGACGCATTTACCGGGCGTGCGGCTATGTCTCGTGCAGGGTTTTTCCGGAACCCTCGAGCGCTCGCTGCTGGACGGCAAGCTCGATATCTCATTGCTATTTATAACGGCGCCTCAGGCAGCCGAACGGCTCGCGGTCACGCATCTGCTCGACGAAGCGATGTTCGTGGTGATGTCCAATGCGCGCGCGTCACGGCGCGAGGCCGTGCGGGTTGCCGAACTGGAACATGAACCGCTCTTCTGCCCTCATGCCGAACACGGACTGACCAAAGTGATCATGGCTTACGCCAGACATCATGGGGCAACGTTGCGGATCGGTGCAGAGGTCGATTCCTTGCCCGCCATGATCGGGGCCGCTACCCGCGAGCTGGGCTATGCCGTGCTGCCCGGCGGCGTCTTTCACGCTTCGGAGCTGCCGCCCGACGTCGCGCTGTTGCCGTTCGATCCTCCCCTTGATCGACCGTTGTCGCTGTGCAAGCCGAGGCTGCGGCCGGCGGGTTCGGCGGTGCTCGCGGTCGAAGCGACGCTGCTCGACGTGGTCGGCGAACTGGTGGCCTCAGGCCAGTGGAAAGGTGCGAGGCCGGCTCCGCTGTAGAGCGGTTCGTCGCGCACGGCAGCGCGCACTCGCCGCTCTCGCAAATCCCGATCTGTCCTTCGTCAATTCCTTCTTCTGTCACAAATGAGCCTGCGTCTATTGTTGCCGGCAAGCGGGAGTCATGGTCGCGCTTGAAGGAATCACAGCGGTCTCGCTGGAACATGCAATCGCCGCCCCGTTGGCAGGCCGGCATCTGGCCGATCAGGGCGCGCGCGTCGTCAAGGTGGAGCGGCCGGACGGCGGTGACTTCGCGGGTCACTAGGATCGCCGCGCCCGGGGCGAAGCGTCCCATTCCGGACGGGTCAACCGGTCGAAGGAAAGCCTGTGCCTTGACCTGAAAAGCGAACAGGGCAAGCACGCACTCACTCGCTTAATCGAACGGGCGGACGTATTTTTTGCAGGATCTGGGACCGGGTGTTTGCGCGTCGCTCTATCCGCTTTACTACCCGCTGGATGGGTAGACGCCTTCTACACGCACAGGCGCGGCGCATTCGACCATCTTCACCTACGGTCCCTAAAGCACGGCCGACAACAAAAGCGTAATGCTTGCGGTGGAAAACGATCGCGAATGGCAAACGTCCAGCATGCAGGTATTGCTGGACCCGAAGCTTGCCGACAATCGGCAATACGCGACGAACGCGCAGCGCAATGCAACCCGTGCTACCTTGCAGCCGCGAATTGAGATACGTTCGCGCAACTGAAAACGCGCGTCGCGTGGGCACGGCCGATTATTGCGTTTGCGCAGTATTCCGCCATGCAGGGCAAATGGTCGATGCACCCGTGATACGGATGGCCGAGAACGTACTGCTTCCGGCAAACCGGCTGGATCCGTTTTAACCGTACATAAAGGAAGACATGATTACCGACATTCTCACCGCACCGACGCTAGGTGCCTACTATTACGACGACCAGCGCGCGATCCGCGCGGGCGCGCAGCAGGACGGCTTTGAGTACGTCGGCGAACCGCTCACACCGGGTTTTGCGCGAATCCGTGTGCCGGCCCGGGCGCTCGGCGTCGGTCTCGTCCTCAATGACGGCTACGTCGCTTGGGGAGACATGATGACGGTGCAGTACTCGGCGGCAGGAGGCCGCGAACCGGTTTTCGCTCGCGCCCATGCGCAGGCGCTGGTGGACGGGCCGTTGAAGCCGCGCTTACTGGCGCTCGATTTCAGCAATGTCCGCGACGATGTTGTGCGCCTGTTCGCGCCCTTACCCGATGGCTCAAGCGTGCCATGCTCGGTGCAGTATGGGGTCAGCCAGGCATTGCTCGGCGCCTACGCCCACCGGCGCGGCGTGACGATTGCCGAGGTGCTTGCGAATGCCTACGGGCTGCCGCTCATTGCCGAAGCGGTTCCCATCTACGCGCAGAGCGGCGACGAACGCCACATGAACGTACAGAAGATGGTCATGAAGCGCGTAGGTGTGCTCCCTCATGGCCTGATTAACACCCCCGCGAAATTCGGGTCCGGCGGCTGCCTGTTCGCCGACTACGCGAAGTGGGTCGCCGCTCAGGTCGCCGCCGTAGACGATCCGGGCTATCGACCGACACTGCACTTCGATCTGTACGGAAACGCCGGTATCGAGTTTCATCGCGACCCATTAAAGATTGCCGAGTACATTGCGCGCGTCGCTGATTCCGTGGCGCCTTATCAACTGCATATTGAATCGCCTGCCGACTACGGCAGCACCGATAACCAGATCGACGGCTTTTTGCAGATCCGGCACCACCTGAATGCGTTGGGATGTAACGCGAAGATCGTCGCTGACGAATGGTGCGACACGCTGGCCGACGTCGAACGTTTCTGCACGAGCGGCGCAGCCCACATCGTGCAGATCAAGATGCCCGATGTCGGGAGCGTGACACATTCGTTCGAAGCCGTACTGCTGTGCAAGGCTCATGGCGTAGGCGCCTATCTGGGCGGCAGTTGCGTCGAGACGGACCTGTCGGCACGCATCTCGGTTCATGCGGCGGTCGCCGCGCGAGCCGACATGCAGCTCGCGAAGCCCGGAATGGGCGTGGACGAGGCGCTGACCATTGTCGGCAATGAGCAGGCTCGCCTGCTCGCACAGTTGCGGGTTAGCAACGCACGCCGTGGATGACAGGCTGCGCATGTATCGTAGCGAAAACAGTTTGGAGAATGCCAGATCCTCGGTATGCATCCACCCTTCCTCATCGGTCGCTTCCGCCGTTTTCTCCGGATCGTAAATTACGCCAGCACTGTATCGATCCGTGGCGCGGCGCATAACGTGGTGTATGTCGTGCCGAGCACGCCAGCTCGTATGCGTTCGACGCGGACACCGACGCGCAGCTTTGGCAGCGCTCATTGCTCGGCTACGGAGAAACGACGAGCGTCGAAAGGAACTGCAGCAAGATCACGCCGCAAATGGACATCACGTCCACGCCGGTGATCGACCGGACCGCCGGCACGAACGGCGTGATGTACACGGTCGCGATCAGCAAGGATACAAGTGGCGCGGTCCATCAGCGCCTAAACGCGATCGATCTTGCGACGGGAACCGAGGTCCTCGGCGACCAGACCGAGATCGCCGCAACCTATCCCGGCACGGGCGCCACAGCAGCAACGGCGTCACCGCGTTCGACCCCGAGGAATACGCCGAGCGCAAGGCGCTGACGCTCGTCGACGGCAAAGTGTATCTCGCATGGACATCGCACTGCGACCAGAGCATCTATGGCGGCTGGGAGATGGCCTACAGCGCGGATACGCTGGCGCAGACGAGCGCGGTGAACCTGACGCCGAACGGCAGCGAGCGCTCGGTGTGGATGAGCGGCACGGGCATGGCGGCGGACGGCGCAGCGCTCTACCTGCTCGACGCCATCGGCACCTTCGATACCGCCCTGCACGCCGGGGGCTTTCCGGTGAACGACGATTATGGCAATAGCTTCCTCAAGCTCTCGATCTCACCGGAGCTCGCGGGAGCGGACTATTTCGCGCCGTTCGACACCGTGTCTCAATTGGCGAACGACTCAGATCTCGAGTCGGGTGGCGCGCTGGTGCTGCCCGATTTGATCGATGGAAGCGGCACCGCCGGTGTATCTTGCACTCGGGGCCGGCAAGGACTCGAAGATCTATGTGGTTAACCGCGACGCAATGGGCAAGTTCAATACGGCTGCCAACCTGATCTGGCAGGAGATTGATGGCCAACTGTCGGGCGGCGTCTTCAGCATGCCGGCGTACTACGGCAGCGTCGTGATTTCGGTGCTGTTGGCGATCACTTGAAGGCGTTCCCGGAGGCTTCGGTGCGTCTCGCGACAACGCCTGCATCGCGCAGCCCGGGCACGTTCGCGTACCCGGGCGCGACGCCGAGCGTGTCCGGCAATGGCGCGGCCAATGCGATCGTGTGGACGGCCGAAAATGGCGCCGTGGGTGCGCTGCATGCCTTCAACGCCGCCAAGCTCGGCCAGGAACTGTACAACAGCAATCAGTCCGGTACGCGGGACACGTTTGGCCTAGGCAACGAATTCATGACGCCAATGATCGCGCACGGACGCGTCTACGTTGGCACGACCAATGGAGTGGCGGTGTTCGGGCTGCTCAAGTGAGCATTCATCTTCCCGACCAGGCAGACGCGCCTACCCGCGCCGTGCCCTCTCGAGCCCTGCGACTACCGCCGCGGTAAGGTCACCTGCCCGCGCGAGATGCGCCTCGTCGTCGACTATAAACCAGAGCCGCGCATAACCCCGCACATGACCGTTTGCCAGCTCGCCGACCGCGCTGGCGTCAAATGCGACGTGAGTCATTTAACCCGCTTAGGGGTGAAACTGCTACCACCGGCGCAGACGTCACCATTAGCTACTCCTCGGTTCCGGCGTTCGGTGCATAGGGCGAGTCGATGCGGATCTACCGTGACTGAGGGGTTGGCTTCCGAATGACCGCTGTTGAGAAGCCCGACCGTCTCTTGTGGGTCGATTTCGGGCGACCGCGTCGGGCAGTGACCGGCCAATGCGCGTCGTTCGACGCTCCGCCAGTCTGGCTCCGCCCGCACCCCTAAGCGGTCACTCACGGATCGACACCGACGCCGGAGGCCTGTCGGCCAAATCAAAGCAGATGCCCTACGCGATTTCCGGGGCGGATCACCGCAAGTGGATCTGACAAATTTACTCACTCGGCACTGGGAACACGTCGCTGACGCGACAGGTGTCGCTTATCGTGGCTATGCCAGCGAACAACTCCGGATAGCAAAGGGATTGAGCGGGCGAGTGCAGCACGGCGAATTCGCCGGCTCGCCGTCCCGACTTTGCTACAAGCATTCCTGCGCTTGCTCAGGTAACGGGCACGAACTCTCCTTCGGCGAAGAACCACGCCGACATCGTCCGTGCCAGTTCGAGCACAACCTCCGCGTCGGTCCGGCCGGAGGACGCGCGCACGTGGAACGAATGATCTGCGTCGTCCACCACATGCAGCATGGCGCGTGACCCCAGCGTCCCGACGACCGACCTCAGCAGGTGAAGATCGGCCAGCTTGTCGCGCGTGCCCTGCAGGAAGAGAATCGGCACCGTGACGTCCGCCAGGTGCCGTGCCCGCTCCACGCCGGGCGCGCCCGCCGGGTGCAGCGGGAACGCGACGAAAGCGAGGCCACGCACGCCGTCCAGCGGGGAGATGGCTTGGGCCTGGGACGGCATGCGGCCGCCGAACGACCTACCGCCCGCGAAGAGCGGCAGGGCAGGCAACCGCCGGCGGGCCTCTGCGACGGCTGCCTGCACGGCAGCATGTGCCACGGCCGGCGAGTCCACCCGCTTGGAGCCCCGCTCCATGTACGGAAACTGGTAGCGCAATGTGGCGACATTTGCCGCCGCAAGCGCGTCGGCCAATGACGACATGCCGGCGTGCTGCATGCCCGCCCCGGCACCGTGCGCGAAGACATACAGGGCTCGCGCGTCCTCCGGCGCTCGGAGGAGCGCAGAGACCTTGGTGCCGTCGGGGAGTGCCAGTGAAAGCGATTCTGGGTCGTCCATCGTATTCAGGTCGTGTCGTTGTGGCCTTTGGGCCGATTCTGCATCAATGAGGCATCGGGGAGCGTTTGGGGCGGCCTCCGGCAGGGCATTGCGAAAGCGGAGTTTGCCGGCCGATCCACGGAGCGCGCGCCCATCGTGAACGGCGCCGCAGTCGCGATGTGCCGGTTGACGACCGCAAGCCCGATCTGTGGGCCGCAAGGTGATCCGCGCTTTGAGACATCTGCGTAATAGCACGCCTGCATCATTGTCAGCGAGCTGTTACGACACTGCAATCAGCGTCAAAGGAAGTTCTCGAAGGGCAGTTCATTTATCTGGCCCTCAGGAAGAGCATGTCCGGCTGCAGAAAGTTCTGGGTTCGGCCACTTTCGGTCATTCGCTTGCCGCCTAGAAAAGCGCCGGCCAAGATGTTGACGCTCATCGAGCGGATGCGCGCCGCAGTCGGACAGCGCGTTTGCTAGCCGCGTAGCGGCGCGGTCCCCGGCTTGCCATCGCGATTCTCATCGCCTTGCCGGTCGTCATCATTGTCATCGTGGTTGTCGACGAACGGCGAATCGGTGTCGCTGCCGCCTGCACGCAGCGCGGTCCGCGCTTCTTCCGCCAGTTTTTCGTAGTGTTTTCGGAAACGGCTCAGGTCTTTTTCCTCGAGTTCTTCGAGATCGAGCAGCGCGTTATGCGCACCTTCCATTGCGCGGATCAGCTCGTCGAGCTTGATCTGCATCGCCGCCGTGTCGCGGTTCTGCGTGTTCTGGATCAGGAAGACCATCAGGAACGTGACGATCGTGGTCGACGTGTTGATCACGAGTTGCCATGTGTCGCTGTAGTGAAAGAACGGGCCGGTGGTCGCCCACACGATCACAAGGGCGACGGCCATCACAAAGGTGGCGGGCCTACCGGTCATCGTGGAAAGGTAGCTCGCGAATTTCGAAAACCACTTGCTGCTCATCATGATCTCCGGTAGTCGGGTCCCCGCCTATGCGCGGCGCGGTAAAGGTGATCGATCAACGACCGCAGGGTATCACCCTGATGTTCCTTGAACAAAGCCACAAAATCATTGGGCGAAGCCTTCAAGAGTGCGGCTTGCAACCTGTCGTCCCAGCGGCCCTCCTCAAGAAGCAATGTCGCCGCGACCTCCAAGTCGAGCGGACCTTCTTCCTTTGTCACCATTTCCGCAAAACGCTCCCTGAGCGTTTCGTCATCGATATCCTTGTTCCATGGGGAATCGTCGATCCTGAAGAGGTCGGCGCGGCCCGCATTGAGCTCCACGTACTTCTCGATTGCTGCATCGGCATTTGCGCTAAAACCGAGTTCGCGAAGCAGCTTTACCGTGCCGTTCAGACTCAAAGGCGACGCGCGCACGAATTCGGATGCATGGAAGGTATATCGGCAGGCATTGCGCGACGTGCCGCAACAGGCGGGCTTTCCGATGAACATCGAATGGCCTGATCTTCCCGGCGACACAGACGCTCAGGACACTCTCTGTATCCTTTGAAGGCAACTGCGTGACGTCTCGATGATGCAATGACCACGCGTCTCGTCTCGCACAAAACGCGTGGCCTGAATTATGGCGGTAGGTGAAGCATTCCAGACTACTTTTGGTAGCCCGCCTGGCGCACGGCGCGATCTGCTGTCGCCTGACCAGCCTGCAGTGCCTGGTCAACGCTTAGCTGACCTGCGAGGGCACCAGCTATCTGTTGCCCTATGATCGCCCCAAACGACTGGAATTCCGGAATTCCTACGTATTGGATACCGGTGTACGGCACCTTTTCCAACGTTGCATCGTTTGGATTGGCGGTCTGGATTGCATTCAGCACAAACTCGCTGAACGGGGCAGCCTGTTTGTATTCAGGTCGTGCGTAGGTCGACGACCGCGTGCCCGGCGGCAGTGAAGCCCAACCAAGGTCATTGCCGACCATGGTGATGTATTCTTTGGAAGTCGCCCATACAATGAATTGCTTGGCAGCATCCTGCGATTTCGAAGATTTTGGAACTGCGAGCGACCACGACCAGAGCCAGTGCGAACCCTTCGGTGTGATCTGAGTCGGAGCTGCCGCGAAGCCCACTTTGTCTGCCACGGCAGATTCCCTCTGGTTATAAAGGATACCAGCGGCGGCAGTCGCGTCTACCCATATTGCACACTTACCGCTCATCATGAGCGTCAGATTCTCATTGAAGCCGTTTGAACTGGCGCCTTCCGGGCCGTCCTTCTTCAATAAATCCACGTAGAACGTGATGGCGCGTTTCCATTCCGGAGAATCAATTTGCGCGTTCCACTTCTCATCAAAATATCGTCCACCGTACGTGTTCACCAAGGTGGAGACAATGGTCATGTTCTCGCCCCAACCGGCCTTGCCACGCAGACAGATACCGTAGACTCCTTGGGCCCTGTCAGTAAGTTTGTCGGCAAACTCACTGATCTGACTGTATGTAGGATGACTTGGCATCGTCAAACCCTTGGCAGCGAACAGATCCTTCCGGTAGAAGGTCATCGAGCTTTCGGCATTGAACGGCAAGGCGAATAGCGTTCCATCGGAAGACAGTCCGTCGCGAACCGTTTCGAGCACGTCATTGAGATCGTAGCTTGCGGGTAGCCCTGTCATTGGAACCAGCCATCCGCGCTTGCCCCAGAGCGGAACTTCATATGTCCCGATGGCTAATACGTCGAATTGCCCACCGTTCGTCATGATATCAGTCGTCAATCGCTGTCTAAGCACATTTTCCTCAAGAATGACCCACTTCAACTGGATATCAGGGTTCGCCTCCTCGAACGCCAAGGAGAGCTTTTTCATTTCGACAAGACCGATGTTATTTGGCACGGCGATCGTTACGGTGGTTGCGTAGGCCAAATTGCCCATGGCGAACCCAAGTGCCGCAACAACAGGCACGGCAAGACGGCGCCACAAGGTATCGCGGTGCGACGCAACTGCATTAGACAGATGAATCATTTGCGTCTCCTAGACATCGTTGGTCGCGTGGCCGAGCGCGTCGCGGTCGGCCGAGATCGCCCCCTTACAGCCGTTCGCGCGATAGCGACGACCGCCCGTTTTCAGGTCAATATGAGCCCGTTCTCAGAACTCGTATCGATGCGCCGACCTCTCCCAATCGAGTTCCACCCGGAACGGAACGTCGAGGTTCTCGATAGCGGGGGTTCGAACTCTTGCTTTTCGACCTATCGAGACCGGCCACGGGCCCAGTGCTTCACACGTTATCGATTCGAGCCGAACCGCCCAAAGGCAGAACGCATCGGTACGTAACGGGCGCCGCGCTATGTTCCGAAGATGTACAGACTCGCCAACCCGAATTCTTCTAGCAGTGATTTACCGGCCGGGAGCATACCGAAACGCAAGACCTCCACCTCGCCACTTTAATGTTAGGTGCGATCGCCAAGTGATAGCTATCGGTGACGACTCGCACCGCGAGGCGATCCACTTCGGGCACTGGGTTGTTCAGTGGTTCCGCGCGCGCAGACTTTATATTCCCAAGCGTACCGGCGAGGAGAGAACTGAACATCGCCGGCCCACATGTACACAAAATATCGCGCCGAGAAACCCGCGACTCCTCAGAATCTGGGACACGGCTGCCTCCTGTCGGAACCAAAGCGTACGGTTGTTTGTTCGGCGCCATCGCTCTGCGCCGACCCTACGCCCGTTGGCGGCCTTTGCATGACCGTCGCCGGACTCCGATGGAGAACATGAAAGCGGCTTCCCTACACGAGTGGTCCAACAATACTAGCGTGTTGGCACTCAGGTGATTGCTGCACCGTGACAACTAGCGCAGGTCCATTCAGCTGGATGGTACGTTCCAGCCTCGACATCGCCGATGCTGCGGCGCACAGGCGAGATGCCGCTCGTCCCGCTAAATAGTTACGTGGTAGACATTCAGCATGCACATCGACGTTCGCTGCAATGGCGGCTTTGGGGAAACTTGAGTGACGGCTGTGGGTCGCCTGCGGCCAATCGCGCAACGCTAGCGCAATGCCAGATCGCTCCTCTAATAATTCCTTGATGTTCGCCTCCCGTAAAGCCTCACCCTGGAGGTCCGTGTCGATTACAAAGATGCAACTAACTGTCCGGCGCCTCTACATCTTTGTCAACCGCAAACCCCGTCTCCAGTGGGGGAGGCAGAATCTACCCCACCGGTTGTCCAGGCGGAATGGATCTGCTGCACGCGCCTGTTCTCCGTTCTGTAAAATTGAAGACAGGCAACAGAAAGTCAAAGGTTCGCAGCTGAATTCAGGAGGTGGAAATCATGGACGTTATCGACCTGCTGCCAGATTTCGCGGCGGACCGACACGCAATTTCGTTTCGCCTCACCGGGCATCGCAGCGAGGTCGCCTGTGCGATTACGCGAGAGGCGCTCGAAGCGCAGTTCTGGCTGCCCTAAGGCACTGACCAGGTCCGCATGCTCAAGGCGTTCGCGGACGGACGGTGCCGCATTATCATAGTCGCCGAAAGAAAAGTCCGCCTGCGTCCCGGTGAACCCGTCAGGCTCACGGCCGACGATTTCCCGGTCAGGCGCCAGGGCCGGGCTGCCATCGGTCACCGGTCGGTCACCAGTCAATACGGTGTTTCCCGTCGGTCTCGCGGTGTCGGCGATCGTCGTCGACGTGAAGATACTGACTGGTCGTCGTCAGTGACGCATGCCCGAGGTTATCGCGCACGAGTCGGAGATCGACCTGCTGGTCCGCCATGTGGGACCCTGCGCTGTGACGCAGCCAGTGTGCCGATGCCTGCTCGAGGCGGTCTGCGCGCGGCGCATGGTCTTCACCACGCGCACGCAAGGATTGCGCCGCGCCATTAAAGACATCCTTCACGATCCGATGCAACGCTGCGCGCGTGAGC
>NZ_JARESU010000182.1:0-13571 GCF_046027075.1 Paraburkholderia sp. RL18-085-BIA-A
CTGCTGGTGGCGGACGTTGTGGGCGGCCGCATGAACGGCTAATTCATCGGCCGAGGTCTGGTCACGCAGGGATACAGCAAAGCAATCTCGCGTTGCACGGGGCCTACGAGGACGCTTTCCATTCGGCAACGCGAGCCGCATCTACTCGAACGACAATACTGCGCTTTCCGACGCGGGGATTGCGGCGCACGTCCGCGCCTTTCTGGCCGGCATGTCGTCACACCCGCCGGCGCTGGAACCGGCCGGGCGTGACGCGCCGGGCAGTTTGCCGGTTCGGTGGATTCACCAGGCCGGCGGCCATCACTTTCTAACCGCCTCCGTCGCCTATGTGACTCACGTGCGTCCATCCTGGGCGGCGTTCCGTGCGTGCCCGATCTCCGCAGAATTCCCGCCATCTTGCTCTCCCACAGCTCACCCAGTGTCGAAGTTTTTCAAGTAATTCGTCTATCGACGATCACCAGGGTTGCGATTGAACCGGGAAGTTGATCAGACAAAATGGGGCGAAAAAGCTAGGGAAAACGGTATGCTGTGCTCAGCAGCCCTGCAGCATCTGCGGGGAAAAAATTTTTCACAATCTTTATATCGTCAATTGACGAGTTACGTTTTCGGAGATATCTTCACGTCTCAAGAGGTAGATGAATCAGCGGCTACGCCAATTGTGAACAGCGCCGCGTAACCCTTCGGAGCGAGCCATGAGTCACGTCGTCTATAGATTCGGGAACAGTCGTCGTCGATTTGTAAAGTTGTCGGCGGCCGCGGGGCTCGCTGACTCGACCGATTGTTCGCCGACAGACGACATCGCCTCGTTGCTGCCGGTCGGCTCCGATAGGTCTATCGGCCTGCAATGTTTGAGACAGTCGATGCTTTTTTTGTGTTGGCAGGGAACGCTCCTGCAAGGTCGGTGAACCCGTGACCCTGTCGATCAACCGCCGCCGTCTGCACCTTTCGATCAGGCGAGCGGCGTGAACCTGAAGGTGCAGAACCCATGAAACCCGCGGTATTTTCGTATCACCGGCCTCACACGCTTGAAGATGCGCTGTCGCTGCTCGCGCTGCACGGCTTTGACGCCAAAGTCATCGCGGGAGGGCAAAGCCTCGCGCCGATGATGAACATGCGCTTTGCGCAGCCGGCACATCTGATCGACCTCAACGCATTGCCGCAACTCAGCGGCGTGACGCTTGCGGATGAGTCGCTATCCATTGGCGCGATGACGCGCCATCACGAGGTGGCCACCAGTGGCACGGTGCGCGCCGCTTGCCCGCTGCTCGCGGAAGCGGCCGCGACCATTGGGCACTACGCGATTCGCCAGCGCGGCACGCTAGGGGGCAGCCTTGCCCATGCGGATCCTGCTGCGCAAATGCCGCTCGTTGCAAGCACACTGGGTGCGAGCATTGAGATTGTCGGACCGGACGGTAGCCGCGAGGTGCCGGCCACGGAGTTCCTGATTGCGGTGATGACGACCGATCTTGCCGCCGAAGAAATCATTCGAGCCGTGCATTTCCCGGTTGCACGCCTGGGCGAGCGGCACGCATTTGAAGTGTTTAGCAGGCGGCACGGCGACTTTGCGATTGCGGCTTGCGCACTTACCGCCATGGTCCATGGCAACAGATTCTCCAGTCTGCGCATTGGCCTCGGCGGCGTGGCGGACGTCCCGCTTGTGCTGGACGATCTCGCTGCGGGCTTCGTAGGCGCTCCGGTCGATGCGCCGACTCTTGCTGCAATCGCCGACGCGGTGGCTGGCGCTATCGAACCGTACGATCAACCGGACATCAGCGCCGCTTACCGGCGCGATCTCGTCAAGGCGCTCACGGCGCGAGCGTTGCAACGCGCCACGCGGTCGGTCGACACGACCTCCAATTGAATCATGGAAAAGAAAACGATTTATCTCGATGTGAACGGCACCCGTCACGAAGTGCATTGCGAGCCTCGCAAGCTCCTTTCCGATGTGCTTCGTGAAGACTGCCGTCTGACCGGCACGCACGTGGGCTGCGAGCACGGCGTGTGTGGCGCATGCACTGTGCTGATCGACGGCCGTCCGGCGCGCTCGTGCCTCGCCTACGCCGTTCAGATGGACGAAGCGCAGATCACCACGATCGAAGCTGTCGCGCAGGATGGCCGCCTCTCTCCGCTGCAGCAGGCGATGCATGAGTGTCATGGCCTGCAGTGCGGCTTTTGCACGCCGGGCATCGTGATGACCTTCGAGGCTTATCTGCGCGAGCACCCAAGCCCATCTGAGTCAGAGGTGCGCGAGGCGCTTTCCGGCAATCTGTGCCGCTGCACCGGGTACCAGAACATCGTCCGGGCGATCCTGCGCGCGGCCGCGCGGATGCGGGGGGAGAGCGCCGATGTCTGAGCAGACGTTTCGCTACCTCAACAAGGCGGTGCCGCGCCCCGAAGACTATCGCCTGCTGACGGGCTATGGTCGGTATCTCGACGATATCGAAATCGCGGGCGCCCTGCACGTGAGCTTCGTGCGCTCGCCGCATGCGCATGCGCGGATCGTTTCGGTCGATACCGCAGCGGCTATCGGCATGCCTGGTGTCGTGACCGTTGTCACCGGACGGGAGTTGGCTCAGTGGACCACGCCGATGCGTGTCGCTGCGCCAGTCGAGGGCTTGTTGCCGGTCGAGTTCGCAACGATGCCAACCGACATCGTGCGCTTTCAGGGCGATCTTGTCGCGTGTGTGGTTGCAACCGACCGGTACCTCGCAGAAGACGCGGCGGAGCAGGTCATGGTCGAGTTCGAGCCGTTGCCAGTGGTGACCGATATGTGGCAAGCGCTCGAAGCTGATGCCGCGCAAGTCGACCCAGGGGTGCCCGGCAACCTTGTGTCGCACCAGACCTACTCGAACGGCGACCCGCAGAGCGTGGCCCAGGGAGCCTACCGCGTGGTCGAAGCGACCTTTCAGCAGCAGCGGCAGACCCATGTGCCCATCGAAACGCGCGGTTGCGCAGCCGTCTGGGACGCCGGTCGCGACCACTTGACGTTCCACATCGGAACCCAGGTGCCGCATCCTTTGCGCACTCAGCTCGCGCAACGGCTCAGACTCAGCGAGTCGCAGGTGACGGTGATTTCGCCTGACGTCGGCGGTTCGTTCGGCCAGAAAATCGCGTTGTACCGCGAAGAGCTGACCGTTGCTGCACTCGCACGTCATTTGAAGCGGCCGGTGCGCTGGCGCGAAGACCGTCTCGAGAATCTGACCGCGGCGGCCAATTCCCGCGAAGACTTCTGCCGCACGCGCGCCGCGGTGGATGAGCACGGCACGCTGCTCGCGCTCGATCTGGAGATCCGCGAAGACTTCGGCGCGTATTGCTTCTTCCCGGCGAACTACCTTGCGCGCGTCGTCGCGATGGTGTTGAGTGGACCGTACCGGCTGCAGCATTACGCGTTCGACGTGAAGGTCGTGCTCAGTCACAAATGTGGCAATGCACCCATGCGCGCGCCGATGTCCATCACCAGCTGGGTCATGGAAGGCACGATGGAAGCGATTGCGCGCGAGCTGAAGCTGGATCCGGTCGAAGTGCGCCGCCGCAACCTGTTGACGCCGGAGGAACTGCCTTACCGCACGGCCACCGGCGAATTGCTGGCCGACATTACGCCGTCGCAGACCTTTGAGGCGGTGCTGGCGGCCTTCGACTACGACGCTTTTCGCGCGCGCCAGCAGGCGGCGCGGGCAGCCGGCCGCTATCTCGGGCTAGGCCTGTGCAACGTGGTCGAGCCGACGACGTATGGTTCGCGCTTTTATAAATCGGCCGGCATTCCGGGCTCGGGACACGAGGCAAGCTGGATTCGTATCGAGCCGAGTGGTGTCGTGAACGCGTCGGTGGGTCTCGGCCCCAGCGGACAGGGCTATGAAAGCGCAATGGCCAATGCGGTGGCTGAAGGCCTGGGCGTGGATCCTTCGAGTGTGCGCATTCATCTGGGCCACACCGATATCGCGCCATACGGGATGGGCAGCCGCGGCGCCCGCAGCGGCACGGCGGGCGGCGGCGCGCTCTATTTGTGCGCGCTCGATGCGCGCCGCAAGGTGCTCGCAATTGCCGCCGGTTGTCTCGAACTGCCCGATAGCGACTCGCTTCGACTTGTCGACGCGCGCGTCGAGCGCCGCAGCGGCGACGCGTGGGTCGAGACGGGTCTGACGCTCGCCGACGTGGCACGGCGTGCCTATATGGATCCTACTTCGCTGCCGCAGGGGCTCACGCCTGGCCTCGAGTTTCACCTGACCTATGATCCGCCGCCGATGACCTATTCGAATTCGACGCACGGATGCGAGATCGAGCTGGACGTGGCCACGGGTGCGATCCATTTTGCGCGCTACGTGATCGCCGAAGACTGCGGCACGCTGCTCAATCCCACCGTGGTGACAGGGCAGCAACACGGCGCAGTGGCGATGGGACTGTCCGGCGCGTTGTTCGAGCATACGCGCTACGACGAAACGGGACAGAACGTGACCGGCTCGCTGGCCGACTACCTGATCGCCACTTCGACCGAATTACCCAATTTCGAAATCATCCCGTTGCATACGCCTAGCCGCGCGACGGCCGCGGGCATCAAGGGGATGGCCGAAGGCGGCGTGATGGGCGCGCTCGGCGCCTTGACCAATGCCGTGAACGACGCGCTAGCGCCATTCGGCGTGGTGGCGGACCGTCACCCTTTGACTCCCATGCTGTTGCGCGACCTGCTGCGCGACAAACTCTGACCGGATCAAACAATCATGAATCAATCTGCAAGCAAACCCGCTGTCGGCTTTATCGGCCTCGGCATCATGGGTGCCTCGATGGCGGCGCGGCTCGCCGCAGCCGGCTATCCGTTGCACGTCTACAACCGTACGCGTGCGAAGGCCGAGCCGCTTATCGAAGCGGGCGCATCCTGGCACGCCACGCCGAAGGCACTCGCGGAAGCATCCGACGTGATCATCACGATCGTCGGCATGCCGGACGACGTGCGTGCGCTGTATCTCGGCGACGACGGTCTGATCGTGAACGCACGGCGCGATGCCGTGCTGATCGACATGACGACGTCGAGCCCGCAACTGGCCGAAGAGCTAGCCGCGCACGCCGCGGTTCGCGGCGTGCACATGCTGGACGCGCCCGTTTCGGGCGGCGATATCGGCGCGCGCGAGGGACGGCTGTCCATCATGGTGGGCGGCGCGGCCGACGTGCTCGCGCGCGTCGAGCCGATGCTGCGCTGCCTCGGCACGAACATCGTGCTGCAAGGCGGACCGGGCGCGGGTCAGCACACCAAGCTGTGCAATCAGATCGTGATCGCATCGACGATGCTGGGCGTGTGCGAAGGCCTGGCCTATGCGCACAGCGCCGGACTGGATCCGCAGACCGTATTGAGCGCGATCGGCGGTGGCGCGGCTGGCGGCTTCCAGTTGAACAACCTCGGACCGCGCATCGCGAAAGGCGATTTCGCGCCTGGCTTCTTTATCGAGCATTTCATCAAGGACATGCGGATTGCGCATGAGGAAGCCGCTCACATGGGACGTGAGTTGCCGGGTCTGGATCTGGTTCGCAGTCTTTATCAGAAGCTCGCCGAGCAAGGCTTTACGCGTAACGGCACCCAGGCGCTCTTCAAGCTTTACGAGCGCTGAGGAGCGGCGATGAAGTTAGCTGATCAATGCATTCTCCCCGCACGACCCGAGACCGTGTGGCGTGCGCTGAACGATCCTGCCGTGCTCGAGGCGTGTCTGCCCGGGTGTAAATCGCTCGCGATGCTGGACGAGCGGCATTTCGAGTCGACCGTGCAGATTCGCGTCGGTCCGGTGGCGGCGACCTTCAAAAGTAATGTGGAGTTGTCGGATCTCGATCCCCCCAGGGCTTACACGATTGTCGGCACGGGCAATGCGGGCGCAGTGGGCTTTGCGAAGGTCACCGCGCGCGTGCAACTCGAACCGCAAGCCGAGACGACCGTGCTCGCATACGACGCGGATGTCGAAATCGGCGGAAAGCTGATGAGCGTGGGGTCCCGCCTGATTCAGTCCGCGGCGGGCAAGAATCTCGACGCCTTCTTCGGCGCGCTGAAGGCGCACATCGAAAAGCAGTCGGCGCCCGCGAACTCTATGCCAGACATCGAGCCGGCGCCGCAAACACGGCCGGACAACGCGCCGCTGATCGGCGGCGTGCAACGTCAGCCGCATGGCGAGACGAAGCCGACCACCGTCATGCCAGAATCCGCCCCGACACCCGGCCTGCAGGTCTGGCTGGTCGGTGCAGGTTCGGGTCTGTTCGGCTTGCTGGTTGGATTTTTTATCGGGCACGCGGTTTGATGGTCCGGGTCGCGATGGTGGTGCCCGGTGAGCGCGCAGGCCAGGCACCGCTTTGAGTGGTGAGGAGGCTCGGCACGGCAATGCGTGAGCGCGCTGTGGTGGATCAAAAGCCGTTCCAGTGGCAACCTCGTTTGTTCTTTAGTCCAGCGTTTGATCAGATCCATTTTTCATTCGGCAGGAAGTTTCGTGAGCAGAAAAATAGTCATCCTAATGGAGTTGACCTGCCTTGCAGAGGCAGCTCACGTCGACGCCGAATCAGGTCGCGGTGTGCGCGGGCGGCCGTCACACCTTCTATGTTGCGGTGGAGTACAGGTCTGTCTGGCCGCGTGACAGTGTGTCCGGCGGCCGTCGTTTTGTGAGCGGTTGAATTGCAACAGGAGGCAATCATGCTGGTGGAAATGCGTACGTACCAGATTACGGCGGGAAAGGTGGGCGAGTTTCTGCAAATTTACGAGCGCGAGGGGCTTGAGATCATCAGTCAGTACGCACGGCTCAAGGGCTGCTGGACTAAAGACTCGGGTACGTTGAATTCGGTGGTGTTCTGCTGGGGCTATGACGACTATGCGCATCGCGCCGCGCAGCGCGCGAAGCTCGCCGCCGATCCCCATTGGCAAGCTTTCACGCCTCGCATCCTGCCGTACCTGGTGCATCAGGAATCGGTGTTCCTTGCGCCCGTGCCGTTTTGCCCGGCTGACTGAAGCAGCAGAAGTGGTGAATTTTTCTGACTGTCGGATGTGCAACGTTGCTTGTCGCGCCGCAGTCTGCTTGTGAGGTAATCAATGACTGAAGCTGAATTGCTGGACAACATGGTGACGTGGCGTCGTGCACTGCATGCGCACCCCGAGACCGCGTTCGAAGAAGTCTCGACGGCGCGGCTGGTTGCATCGGTACTGCGCGAGTACGGTTTTGAAGTGACCGAGGGAGTCGGCAAAACCGGTGTGGTCGGTACGCTGCGAAGGGGGAGCGGCCCTGCGCTCGGATTGCGTGCGGATATGGATGCGCTGCCGATGGTGGAGTACAACGAATTCGAGCACCGTTCGCAATGCCACGGAAAAATGCACGCATGCGGTCACGACGGCCACACCGCGATGCTGCTGGGCGCCGCCGCTTCGCTGAGCCGCGATACCGGTTGGCACGGCACGGTGCACGTGATCTTCCAGCCGGCCGAAGAGGTTGCGGGCGGCGGCCGCGTCATGGTCGAAGACGGACTTTTCGAGCGTTTCCCGTGTGACGCGGTATTCGGTCTGCACAACTGGCCTGGCTTGCCGCTCGGCCATTTCGCGATTAACCGTGGTCCGATGATGGCCTCGTTCGATACGTTCGAGATTCTGGTGGACGGCAAAGGCTCGCACGCCGCGATGCCGGAAGAGGGGATCGATGCGCTGGTCTGCGCGAGCCATGTCGTGATCGCGCTGCAGACTATCGTGAGCCGGCGCGTCTCGCCGAAGGAAGCATGCGTGGTGAGCGTCACGCAGATTCATGGCGGCGAGGCCTGGAATGTGTTGCCCGATCGCGCTGTGATTCGCGGCACCGTACGCTGCTTCGATGCCGGCGTGCAGGAGCTCGTCCGGAGCTTGCTGGACGAAATCGGCACACTGACCGCGCAGGCGCATGGCGCGAAAGCGACGCTGTCGTACCGCTACGGCTATCCGGCAACGGTCAATGCGCCCGCCGAAGCCGACGTGGCGCTCGAGGCGGCGCGCGCGACTGTCGGTGCTGCGAAGGTGACGCTGGGCTGTAAGCCGTCGATGGCCTCGGAAGACTTCGCGTTCATGGCGCAGGAGAGGCCGGGGGCGTATGTCTGGATGGGCGTCGACGGGTCCAGGCCTGGCGCCCCGCTTCACAACCCGCACTACGACTTCAATGACGACGCATTGGCTACCGGTGCGTCGTATTGGGTGAACCTCGTGAAGGCGTTTGGTGCTGCGCGTGTCTGAAGCCTCGCGCTGTCCTGTGCGACTACCTGGTCCGCAAGAGCTGCGGCGCCGGCCCCTCGAGACTCGATCACTTTCCGTGAGTCAGAGGCTGGCGCAGCTGCTGCGACGCGGTTTCGATCGTCACTTCGCTGTGTAGCAGGAACGTTGCCAATTCCGGCGCGCCCGGTTGAGCATCGGTTATCAGGGTCCAGTCGCGCTCGAGTGGTGTCCAGTGCTGCTGGCTCGCGCGATCCAGTTTGTGCGACGTCACCAGCACGAAGACGTTGGCCGCCTGCCTGATGATGCATTCCTTCAGATAGGCCTGCTCGGCGGTCGCCTCGCAGAGCCCACGGCCAGCGACTACACCGTCCGCGCCTAGAAAGGCCTTGTCGACGGACAGGCGGTTCAACGCGATCTGCGCGAGCGGCCCGAGCGTACTCATGCTAGAGGGCCGCAGGTCGCCGCCGATCAGCGTGACCGGCACGTCGCTCGATGCGAGCAGGCCAATTGCCAGCAGGTTGTTGGTGACCACCCGAATGTCGCGGCGCCCTGCCAGCAGCCGGGCCATTGCGGCGGTGGTGGTGCCGCCGTCGAGAAAGATGGTGTCGCCGTCCTGAACGTGGTTCACCGCCACCTGCGCGATCGCATCCTTTTGCTCGCGGAAACTTTCGCGCCGCAGATCGAGCGACTCTTCGGGTTCGTGAATCCCGACCGAGGCGGCCGCTCCGCCATACGTGCGCACGATGAGCCGTTCGTCGGCGAGCGCGCGCAGGTCGCGCCGCACGGTTGCTTCGGACATGCCGAAATGCTCGCACAGGGCGCCGACGTCGTTCATGCCGGATAGGACGGCCTTCAGCATTGCCTCGCGGCGGTTCGTAACTTTCATGGTGACAGAGAGGGTAGTGGGTCGTCCGGATGGTGCGCGCAAGAGGCGGGAAAGGCGCCGACGGGCGTAAGTGTAATCAAACCAGTGGTCGGGGCAACGCCGCAGGCAGGGCGCGCGGCGCCCGCGGCGTCATCACGGTATGCAAGTGCTTCTAGCCTATTTTGATCGTTTCAATCAATTTTGTCTCGCGTCCCGCATGAACCGACTTAATGCAGCAAATTTACTGACCTATCGAGCCTGTTGATGATTGAATTGCGCATAGTCGTTTCGTCACGTACACTCTGAATGATCGAATCAATCAATATATGTGATTGTATCGATCATTTTCAAACAGGAGACAATGATGGCCCAGCTTCCTATCAAGCGCGCGATCGAACGCGTCCCGGGCGGGATGATGATCGTTCCGCTGCTGTTCGGCGCACTGATCGCCACGTTCTTGCCGGGCATGCCGAAGTTTTTCGGCTCGTTCACGAATGCGCTGTTTACCGGCGCATTGCCGATCCTCGCCGTGTTCTATGTGTGCATGGGCTCGTCGATCGATGTGAAGGCGACGCCTTATCTGCTCAAGAAGGGCGGGGCGCTATTCGCGGCCAAGGTTGGGTCGGCGATTCTGGTGGGTGTCGTGCTGGGCCACTTTTTGGGTGAGCAGCCGGTTTCGTCCGGGCTGTTCGCGGGAATGTCGACGCTGGCGGTGGTCGCCGCGATGAACGACACGAACGGCGGCCTGTACATGGCGTTGATGGGTCAATATGGCAGGTCGGAAGACGTCGGCGCTTACACAGTCATGTCGCTCGAATCAGGTCCGTTCCTTACGATGGTCACGCTCGGCGTGGCCGGGCTGTCGGCGTTTCCGTGGCAGACGCTGGTCGGCAGCATCCTGCCGCTCGCGGCCGGCATGCTGCTCGGCAATCTGGACCGCGAGATGCGCAACTTTCTCGGCCGCGCCGTGCCTGTGATGATTCCGTTCTTCGCCTTGGCACTGGGCGCGAGCCTCGATCTGCACAGAGTATGGCAGGCCGGCCTGCTCGGCATGGGTCTCGGCGTCGCGGTGGTGATCGTGACGGGCATCCCTCTGTATTTGACCGATCGGCTGACCGGCGGCACGGGTGTCGCAGGCGTGGCGGCAGCCAATACGGCAGGCAACGGAGCGGCTGTGCCGGCGCTGATTGCAGCGGCCAACCCGGTCTATGCCGAGGCCGCGAAAAGCGCGACCTTGCTGGTCGCCTCGTGTGTCGTCGTGACTGCGATCGTGTCGCCGATCCTCACCGCGGCCGTCGCGAAGCGGGTTGGCAAGCATGCCGACGCCAGTCGCGCTGCCGCCCTGGAGGCGACCCGGTGAGCAACACGAGCATTCTGATCATCGCCGACGACCTGTCCGGCGCCGCCGACTGCGCGATTGCGTTCGCGGGTGCGGGGCGCAGTACGGCGGTTACGCTGAATGCGTCGCGCTCGATGGGCGCGGCGGAGGTGATCGCGGTGGACACGGACACACGCCGCATGCTGCCGGCCGAAGCCGCGCACTGCACCTGCGCCGCGTGGCTGGCGCAGCGCGGGCCGGGCCGGCGTCTGTACAAGAAAATCGATTCGACCTTGCGCGGCAACTGGGCAGCGGAAGTAGCCGCGTTGCAGCCGCTCGCGGGCCTCGCCGTCGTCGCCACGGCCTTTCCCGCGACCGGACGCACCGTGCGTGAGGGCCGCGTATTCGTGCGCGGCGTGCCGCTCGAAAACACGGAAACGTGGAAGCTGGAACACGCCGCGCATTGCGCAGACCTCAACGCCATGGTCGAGGCGGCCGGATTGCGCACCGCGGCTTTGGGTGTCGACGCGCTGCGTGGCGATCTGGCAGCGTTGCGCGATGCCATTGCCGCGGTGGCGAAGAGCGGCGCGCAGGCGCTCATCGTCGATGCGGAAACGGATGCGGATTTGAAGGCACTCGCGCAGGCGACGGCGTCGATGGACCAAGCTTTGTTCTGGGTCGGCTCAGGCGGTCTGGCTCGCGAACTGGCGTCGTTGAGCGACCTGTTCGACGTTGCCGCGGAAGCCGCGCAACACGTGCCGCCGGAGCCGGAGCAGCAGAGCAGCGCGATCCTGATTCTGGTGGGCAGCCTGTCCGCCGTCTCGGAACAGCAATGCACCATGCTGCGCGAGCGTGCGGGCGTGGGCGAACTGATCGTGCCGCCGGTCGTGCTGCGGGCCGGCGAGCTTCATCTGGAGTGGGCGGGCTGGCAAGCGCGCGTCGGCGCGCATCTGAGCGCGCACACCGACTTGCTGGTGCGAATTGGCCGCGACGATCGGTTCGATCCCGCCGAGGGCGCCCAATTGTCGGCGGCGCTCGCCTCGCTCGTCGCACCGTTTTTCACGCATCTGAGCGGCTTGATCGCGACGGGCGGCGAAACCGCGCGCGCAATGCTCGGTACAGCCGGCATCGACAGCCTGCAACTGCTTTCGGAAATCGAGCCGGGGGTGGCGGTGGGCCGCCCGCACGGCAACCCGCGCCTCACCGTCGTCACCAAAGCCGGCGCCTTTGGCAGCGAGCACGCGCTGTATGGCGCCTACGTTCATCTGCGGGGCGCACCGGAGTCCGCTTACAGCGAGTCCGGATCGACTCACCCGAGCGGCACAACGACATCTTCGCCGGCGCGCGAAACGAACCAACGTCATTCAGGCAAAACATCATGAGCAACTATCTTCCAGTCATCGGCATCACGATGGGCGACGCAGCGGGCGTGGGTCCGGAAATCGTCGTCAAGAGCTTGACGCACGAGTCCGTCTATCGGCAGTGCCGCCCGCTTGTCATCGGCGATGCGGCGCGCCTTGAGCAGGCCAACCGGATTGTCGGCGGCAGCACGAAAGTGCGCCGCATCGCGAAGCCGTCGGACGCGCAATATGAACGGGGCACCATCGACTGCATCGACCTCGCGCTGATTCCTGCCGACTTGCCTTTCGGCGCGCTGTCGGCGCTCGCAGGCGACGCCGCGTATCAGTACATCGCGCGCGCCGTCGAACTCGCGAAGGCCGACGAGATCGATGCGATCTGCACGGCGCCGCTGAACAAGGAAGCGTTGCACGCCGGCGGTCACAAGTATCCCGGCCACACTGAAATGCTCGCGCACCTCACGGGCATCGAGGAGGTGTCGATGATGCTGGTCGCACCGAAACTGCGTGTGATTCACGTGACGACACACATCGGCATTATCGATGCGATCCGCAAGATCGAGCCGGGCCTCGTGCAACGCACGCTCGAGCGAGGTCATGCGACGCTGGTAAAAGCGGGCATTGCCAATCCGCGCATCGCCGTGTGCGGCATCAACCCGCATGCTGGCGAAAATGGCCTGTTCGGTTATGGCGAGGAAGAGGAAAAGATCGTTCCGGCCGTGCAGATCTTGCGCGAACGCGGCTGGAACATCGAAGGCCCGCTCCCTGCCGACACACTGTTCTTCCGTGCGGGACGCGGCGACTTCGATCTGGTGGTGGCGATGTACCACGATCAGGGCCATGGTCCGGTCAAGGTGCTCGGCCTCGAAGCCGGCGTCAACGTGACGGTGGGCCTCGATGTGATCCGTACCTCGGTCGATCACGGAACGGCGTTCGATATCGCGGGCAAAGGCATCGCTGACGAACGCAGCCTGCTCGAAGCACTGCGTCAAGGCGCCGAACTCGCGACGCGCCGCGTCTGACGCGGCTTGAAATGGATGTATGTGCACGGTGCCGCCCGCTCGCGCGGAGTGACAGCGTGCCGTTAGGGCTGTAGTTGCAATGCTTATGCACACACGACGCACTGAAGACTTTCGCGAAAGGCTACTCGAAGCGGGTGTCGCGCTATTCGCCGAAACGGGTTATCACGGCACCGGCGTAAAAGACATCGTCGAGCGTGCCGGCGTGCCGAAAGGCTCGTTCTACAACTACTTCGAGAGTAAAGAGGTATTCGGCGCCGCGATTCTGCATCACTACGCGCAGGAGCAGGCCGCCGAATGGAAGCAGTATTCGCTCGAAGCGGCGTCAGCTGATCCGCTACTCGCGCTTCGCGGTATCTACGTGCGCATCGTAGCCGACTACGAAGACTGTGAGGACCGCTACGGTTGTCTGGTCGGCAACTTTGCAGGCGAGATTGCGCAGTCGAGCGATCTGTGCCGGCTCGCTGCGCGCAGGACGGTCACTGAATGGCGTGTCGGCTGTGCCGATTATCTGCGGCGCGGCCAGGAATACGGTTCCGTGCGGCGCGATCTTTCGGCCGATGCAATGGCTGACCTTTTCTGGAACGCGTGGGAAGGCAGCCTGCTGCGCATGAAGCTGGACGACTCGGTCGAGCCGCTGAAGGCTTGTGTGGATTCAATGTTCGATCTGTTTTTCAAATCCCCGCGGTAACGGTCGTCGCTGGTCTGAACGGCGTCTGGTTTCAATCCGGGCAACCGTTTATTCCGGTTTGAGACGACCGGTCATTTGAATGTAAGAAAGAGAGACTCAATGCAGAACTTTACGTTTCACAACCCCACACGA
>NZ_JARESU010000183.1:0-13569 GCF_046027075.1 Paraburkholderia sp. RL18-085-BIA-A
AAAAATCCCCGTCAGTTCAACCGGTGATCTGGGCTCAGCGATTAAGTGTGGTGCGGGGCTTTGCACGCTATCTGAATGCCTTCGATCCGCGCACGGAGATTCCACCGGCCGAACTGTTACCGCACCGGTATCATCGGCGCGCTCCCTACCTTTACACCGATGAGGAAACCCAGCAGATATTGGCTGCGGCGGTGGCCCTTCCTCCGGCATCGGGACTACGGCGGTGGACTTATTTTACGCTGATAGGCTTGCTAAGCGTCACGGGATTGCGACCCGGTGAAGCGGTCAATCTGGAACTGGAAGACGTTGACTTGAAAGAATGCGTGCTGACGGTACGGGGAAGCAAATTTGGCAAGTCGAGATGGGTTCCCATTCATTCCTCCACCCGAGATGCACTTGCAGACTATCTTCGACGTCGCGAGCGATGTCTTGCCGGGCGCCCGTAAACCCATGTGTTTATCACTTCGCAAGGCAACCCTCTCAATGGAGACATGGTTTCACATACATTTGCGGCGCTCACACGGGAAATCGGTCTTCGCGATTCGTCAACAAGGCGCGCTCCGCGCCTGATCGACTATCGCCATTTATTTGCGGTCACGACGCTGGCGAGATTAGACCGATCGGGTAAAGACCCGGTGCGTTGGTTACCGGTGCTGTCGACCTTCCTCGGGCACCAGTGGGAGAGAGATACATACTGGTATGTAGAGCAGCACCCAGAGCTCATGAAGCAGGCGATGAAGCGCCTGGAGCATCGTTGGAAGGATGTGTCATGAAATCTACCGTCAGTTTCCCAGCGTTAGTGCAGCGGTTCTTTACGGAACGTCTCATGCAACAGCGGCAGGCCAGTCCGCACACCATCAGTTCGTATCGCGACACGTTCAGGCTGCTTCTCCGCTTTGCCTACAAGCGTCTGCACAAACCGCCGGATCATCTGGCGTTTGAGGACATCAATGCGCCGCTCGTGACGGCATTTCTGAATGATCTGGAGCAGACCCGAGCCATCAGTGCCCGCACCCGGAATCTGCGCCTGACGGCGATCCGCTCGTTCTTCCGTTACGCGGCCTTCGAGGCGCCCGCGTATTCCGCGCAGATCCAGCGCGTGCTGTCTATGCCCGGCAAACGCTACGATCGCAGGCTCATTCACTTTCTGACGCGGCCGGAAGTCAAGGCGCTGCTCGCTGCACCCGATAAGCGCACCTGGTGTGGTCGTCGCGATCATGCTTTACTCCGACTGGGTGTGGAGACAGGACTTCGAGTGTCGGAGATGACCGGCCTCACACGCGAGGACGTGACCCTCGGCACAGGCGCGCACATTGATGTTGTGGGTAAAGGTCGAAAACAGCGCGTTACCCCTTTTAGCAAGCAGACCGCCGCTATTCTAAAAGCATGGATGAAAGAGCCTCGCATACCCAACAGTGACGCGCTGTTTCCGAGTGTTCGAGGTGGGCATCTCAGTCCGGACGCGGTACAACGTCTCCTGAAAAAGTACACTACCCAGGCTGCAAGGGGATGTCCTTCGCTGCGAAAGAAACAGGTGGCGCCGCACGTGCTGAGGCACACGGCAGCCATGGAATTATTGCAAGCCGGCGTGGATCCATTCAACATTGCCTTGTGGATGGGCCATGAATCGCTCCAGACAACCCAGATGTACCTGGATGCCAGTCTGGAACTGAAGGAGAAAATTCTCGCTAATGTCGGACCACATGATGGCAAGCCCGTACGATACCGGCCTGACAGTAAGCTCGCGGCGTTTCTCATGGGTCTCCCCCCGCGTCAGAATACTTGTCGGTGTGCCAAGAAGGAAAGCGACAGTACGTCGCTGTACATGCTGTATCCGTGATGAGGGCCGGCCCCTCGGTGTCGCCGATCAGGCGGTGATACCAAACCACCCAGAGCTGCACTCGTTAAGAGCGGGTGTGGTGAGCGTCTGTGGAAAAGGCGGGATGAATCCCGTCAGGTGTGCAGTAAGGAGGCGAACGAAAGTGAACCATCGAAGAAGTGTCGATAATTGCAATGATGTCAAAACCGAGGACTCGACAACGCCTCGGGATCAGTCAAACGGCAACCTGAAGGTGGGTTTGACGGCATCCGGCATAGAGGTGGCGCGACCTTTCTGCAGGCGTGGATATGGAACTTGGGAACCTGTCGTCTCGATGTCAAGGGAGAAACTCAAGCGGAGAACCCGTGAGAGTGAGAGTACCGATGCGAGGCACAGGGGCGGAGTCATGCGTAGTAGCGTTGAAGGGGTTGTAATGACTTCCGGAGCGAAGGCATGACCTTGTCTGGTGGTGATCATGGAACAACTGCGACGCGGGATGATTCCGGGGTTGACGCCAAGTCGTTCGAGATACCCAAGCGATTGATCTGGGAAGCCTGGAAACGCGTGGCGGCCAATCAAGGCGGACCGGGCGTGGACCGGGAGAGTATTGAAACCTTCCGCAATCGTTTGGCGAGAAATCTGTACGCTCTGTGGAATCGAATGAGTTCGGGGAGTTACTTTCCTCAACCGGTCAAGGAGGTGCTGATACCGAAGGGGGACGGGTTTCGTCCTCTCGGGGTACCGACAATCACTGACCGAGTGGCTCAGATGGCGGTCAAGTTACTGGTTGAGCCGGGAATCGATGCGATATTCCATTCATCATCGTTCGGTTATCGGCCTAACAAATCGGCGAAGCAAGCTGTTGCGCAAGCGAGAAGGAACTGCTGGCGCTACGACTGGGTAGTCGACATTGACCTGAAATCCTTCTTTGACACCATCGACCACGGGCTTCTCAGGCGTGCGGTAGAAAAGCACGTTTCGGAGCCATGGGCACGACTCTACATCAGACGCTGGCTAGAGAGTCCGGTACAGAAGCAAACCGGGGAGCTGGTTGCTCGGGATCGAGGCACTCCGCAAGGTGGAGTGATCAGTCCGCTATTGGCTAACCTCTTTCTTCACTACGCGTTTGATCGATGGGTTCAGACTGAGCATCCGGAGGTGCCGTTTGAACGGTATGCCGACGATGTTGTCTGTCATTGCAGGACGAAGCAGCAGGCGGAAAAATTCTTGTCTGCCTTGCGGGCGCGGCTTACCGCTTGTGGGCTTTCGCTACACCCGGAAAAGACGCGCTTGGTGTACTGCAGGGATGGACGACGTCGAGAGGAACATACCGACACTAAGTTCGACTTCCTTGGTTTCAGCTTTCACGCTCGGACGGTGCAAGATCGGGCGGGGCAGTTGTTCACGGGTTTCGGACCCGCGGTGAGTCAAAAAGCGCTGAAGCGTAAGTCTCAGGCCATCCGAAGCATGAGTCTTAATCGGAGTACCTCATTGACACTGCGCGAGTTGGCGCGGCGCATAAACCCAATGGTACGGGGATGGGTGAATTACTACGGTGCCTTCTATCCGGAGCCGCTAAAACGGTTCCTGGTCAGAATAGACTTACGGCTTGGCGGGTGGGCGCGCAACAAGTACAAGCGGCTGAGGGGACACAAACGACGATCTTGGGCATGGCTCAAACGATGTCGGGAAAGTCTTCCCCAACTGTTCGCGCACTGGGATTTCTGTTTCGAAGAACGGCGGACAAGAGGAGCCGTATGAATCGAGAGATTCACGTACGGATCTGTGAGAGCCTGAGGGGGCAGTTCCCTCGGGCCACTCGACCTCCAATACAATCGATGAACTGGGGGCGATGATGAGAAAGCGAATTGGCAAAATACGGACAAGCATTCAAGGACAGAGCGGTTGCACGGTTGTTGCCGCCGGAGAGCGCGGCGTTGGAAGACGTTGCACGTGAGGTTGGCGTGGGAGTGGGGACGCTGGAGCGCTGGCGCAGTGATGCGCTGTCCAGGCCCGCTCGCGAGCGGGCCTGGACAGCGGCGGCCCGATTCGACGCCGTGCTGACGAGCGCTACGATGGATGAGGCTGCCAGGAGCGCATGGTGCCGTGCCAACGGTGTGTACCCGCACGAGCTGGCTTCCTGGCGGCAAAGCGCCACGCAGGCGCTGGCCGAGCCCGAGGAGGCGCGTGCCAGCCCCCAGCAGACGCAGCAGGACCGGCGTCGCATCAAGGAACTCGAGCGCGAACTGCGTCGCAAGGACCGTGCGCTGGCTGAGACGGCCGCGCTGCTGGTCCTATCAAAAAAAGTCGCGGCGATCTTCAGCACGGGCGAGGGCGAATGATCGGCCTCGAAGATCGCCAGTCGCTGGCTCATGATATCCACACCGCGCACAAGGCCGGCGCACGGCTGCGTCTGGCCTGCGAGACGGCCGGCATCGACGTGCGCACGCTGCAGCGCTGGAATGCCGGCGCGGGCCTCGTATCGGGCGATGGCAGGCTCCATGCGGTACGCCCGCAACCGGCGCATGCGCTAAGCGCCGCCGAGCGTGCCGAGGTGCTGCGCGTAGCCAACGAGCCGCGCTTCGCCGATATGCCTCCTGCGCGCATCGTGCCCATGCTGGCTGATGAAGGCGTGTACATCGCCAGCGAATCCACCTTCGCCCGCGTGCTGCGCGAGCACGGGCAAACCACACATCGCGGCCGGGCCAAAGCACCCAGGGCGGGGCGACCGCCGACCACGCACATCGCTGGCGCAGCACGGGAAGTCTGGTGCTGGGATATGACCTATTTACCCGCCGAGGTCGCCGGTCAATGGTTTTACCTGTACCTGATCCTCGATCTGTACAGCCGCAAGATCGTCGGATGGGAGGTGCACGAGCGCGACGATGCCAGCCATGCTGCCCATCTGGTGCGGCGCACAGCGCTGGCCGAGGGCATCGCTACTCTGGCGGACAAGCCGGTGCTGCACGGAGACAACGGCTCCACGCTCAAGGCCACGACCGTGCTGGCCATGCTTCACTGGCTTGGAGTGAAGCCCTCGTACTCGCGCCCACGCGTCAGCGACGACAACGCCTTTGCCGAGGCGCTGTTCCGCACGGCCAAGTACCGACCGGAGTTCCCCAACACGGGCTTCGCCGATCTCAATGCTGCACGCAACTGGGCAAGCGACTTCGTGCATTGGTACAACTTCGACCACCGTCACAGCAGCATCCGCTACGTCAGTCCGGCGCAGCGCCATGACGGCGACGATCACGCGATCCTCGCGGCGCGTCACGAGGTGTATGTCCAGGCGCGGGAACGCAACCCGGCACGCTGGTCACGCTCCACGCGAGACTGGACGCCAATCGGCGCAGTCACCCTCAATCCGGAGCGCGAGTCAGTCGTCACGATGGCCTCGCTCGCCACACTTAAACAGCCTTTGGCTGCATGACTGAGGCGACAAGTACCTTGACACGCGCCGGTCTTTAGCCATTAAAACTATGCCGATTCGGGCGACCGGAGAATGACCTCCTGCTGGGCTCTTTACAAGCATTATCGTGATCCAATCCCAGCTTTGATCGGCATTGCCATGAACGCGGCATAGTTGCCGCTACGCCGCTAGCGGCGTAGCGGCAGATCGCGTCCATTGTCCCTAGTATGCGTCTATGTCAAGAGCCGAACCTTCGTTGCAAGGTGCGATCAGACGTGCTGCGGTGAGACATGCTCGCGCAGTTCGGGATTCTGGAAGTGCTCCGAGAGTCCAAGAGCGCTCTTAACACGCGCCACGTGCTCTGCGAATCGTGCATCAATCGCGGCATCTCGACGGTCCATCGCGGCAAACAGTTCCTGCCCGGAAGCGTTCTCGTAGGCTTCGATTTGCGCGGCGGTTCTTTCCATGATGCTTTCTTTCCTATTCGAAATCCGGGTCAACGATATAGCCGCCTCGCGGTCCGGCTACTGCCACCGGTCGTTTCAGCATGGCGTACTTGAACGTCTGCCATGTGATCTTTCGCTTCAACAGCAACATGCCGGCATTGAACGTGTAGCGCATGGTCTTTTCCTAGTTGTTGCTCGGGATGTCCCTAACAGGCCGCATGAAGTGCGCTTGCCGCCACACAAGCCACTTGAATCTGCATGACGGGTCGATAATGTAGGTCACCGGTTCGCTTGTGGTCCGCTTTATGGTGTCATCCAACATCGCCTGCAGGAACGCCGTCTCTGACAGATCCTCCAACGCAAGAAAGCCGACCAGAAACAACACTCCGGTCACGATCACGTGATCCGGAAGGCTGGCCATCAAGAAGAGCAGCAACGCTACCAACCCGACCATCTCTTTGCGTTGATATGAACCCACGATCTTTTCCGTTATGTAGATTTGCGACGGACCTTGCCGTGTTCGCGTGCAGGGCCGTTCTGAAGATCCTGCGGCCCGATGCCCCATTCATCCATCCTTGCATTAATGTCGCGAATCGCCTTGACTTTCTCGCCAGCAAGCGCGACCTCGATTTTCAGGTCCAACGTTGAGGTTGACCCGGTTGGACGGACAGATTTGCAGTTGGGTTTAATGTGTTGCTGATCCTCCATGGATTGTTGGATCTCGGGTTGTCCACGGCCGGGCGGCGGGTCGCCTGTCACGACCGTGACGCTGCCCGGCGGTGGGCAACCCGCACTGCGATGGCGTTTGCTCCTGCGCATGCAGGCTTTCGAATTCGAGCGGTGCGCGATAACCGATGCTGCTGTGCAGGCGGCGTACGTTGTACCAGCCCTCCAGGAAGGAGAAGATGCGCCGCCTGGCCTGATCATGGGTATCGAAGTGTTCGCGCATGAGCAGCTCGGCTTCGAGCGTGCCGAAGAACGACTCGCACATCGCATTGTCATAGGCGTCGCCTGCGGTGCCCATCGATGGCTGCACGCCTGCCTCGCGGCAGCGGCGTCCGAAGGCAATCGACGTATATTGGCACCCCTGATCCGAATGATGGATCACGCCCACGGGCCGCCGCTGCGACAATGCCATGTCCAGTGCGCGCAGCATCAGTTCGGTGTACAGATGGTTCGACATTGCCCAGCCCACGATACGCCGGCTGAATACATCAAGCACGACGGCCAGATAGAGGAAACCCTCGCCGGTCGGAATGTAGGTGGCATCGGCCACCCACAACACGTTCGGTGCGGCGGCGCTGAAGTGGCGGCGCACCAGATCGGGCGCGCGCCGCGCTCCTGCGCGCGGGTGCGTGGTGAGCTTCCAGCGCCGGCGGGTGGCCCCGCACAGACCAGCCAGACGCATCAGACGCGCCACCCGTTTGCGCCCCACGTGCACCCCATCACGCGCCAGCTGCGCGTGAATACGGGGCGCCCCGTATGTGCCACGCGAGCTTGCATGCAGGGTGTGGATGCGCGCCAGCAACTGCGCGTCACTGCGTGCATGCGCCGATGGCTCTCTTGCCAGCCACCCGTAATAGCCGCTCGTGGAGACCCTGAGCAGCCGCGCCATCGTGGCGATGGGCCAGCGGGCCCGGTTCGCTCTCATGAATCCGTATCCTTCGGCGATACGGCTCCCGTCTCCCGGGCAAACCAGGCCGCTGCGTGAGAGAGTATGTCTCTTTCCATCTTCAGTTGCCGATTCTCACGACGCAGCCGCGAAAGCTCCTGCCGCTCGGCGGTGGTCAGCCCGTCATGGCGCCCGCCCGCATCACGACCGGCCTGTGCCACCCAGTTGTAGATGGTCTGCGCGGTCGGCTCGAACTCCTTTTCCAGTTCTTCCGGCGTGCGCCCGGCCTTCACCAGATCAACCATTTGCGCCCGGAATTCCGCCGGGTACGGGGTACGATGCTTGCCCATTTCGGCACCTCCTCTTCAAAAGGATAGGCGTCCGTTTTTGCGGGTCAACTTCACGTCGCAAGTTCAGCCTTCAGTTCCAGATACCTCGACATGCGTCTTTTCCTATGCTTGTCCGACCCCGCGGTGCATCGCAAAAAGCAGTAAAACGCCTAGCGTCACAATAGCCGCTCCAACTACCAAGGGATGAGTCGCCGACTGTGATAACAGCCAAGCTGCATGCCCTTTGAGATACGTTCCAAACGATGTTTGCATAACGCGCGTGAGAATCGCGGCGACTACCGATAACCCGAGGACGATGCTCACGATCGGTCCAATGTCTGAATTCATATGTTTTCCTTGTTTCGCGCACGGAAAAACCGCTGTGCGCTTTTCCTATCCATGTCCAACCGCGCGGCGCTTCGCGTGGGCGAGCAAAAGCCGGTTCGTCAGAACCGCCGCTCCAACCAGCAAAAGGCCGACCGTAAGAACTGCCGCGCCGACCAGCAAGGGATGACTGGCGGCCTGTGCTCGCAGCCACGCTAAATATCCCTTGAGAGCCGTGGCAAGCGGTGTTTGCGCGATGACCCCGGCGACCCCCAACATGCCGAGACCTTTCCTCGCGTTACCGCCGCGAGCCTCTGATTGCTTGAACGAACAGCGCTCGCATTTTAGCGTGCTCCCTTTCGGCAATCGCTGGATCCGGGCGCCAGCAACCGAGACCTCCCGCATAGACGTCAAACCCGATATCGAAGAGGGCAGAGAGTGCCAAATCCGCGGTTTCAAAGACGGCGTCGTCCAGACCCGATTCGCCAGAGCCGGTGGCTCGCAGGGCCGTGACGCCACCGTCGATGTGACTCAACTTCACCTGCCAGCCACCAGCGACGGGCGAGAGACAGAAGTCCGTCAGTAGACGGCCAGCGCGAAGGCTACGCGCCACTTCTTTGGAGACATATGCGACGCGCATCGTTTGACTGATCCATTTGAAGTTTCTAACTGCAAACACCTTGCATAGGCGGCCGGAGTATGTCGCGCCGCGATGCGACTGTGTAGGTTGACACGAACCCAAGTCATTAACGGCTGTCGCGACAATAAATTTAGAGCGCGCGCTTAGTTTGCGTCAGGACGCATACTTCGAAGTTCGCGCGCCGTCCCGGCCATTGCGTTCACGCCACGCTGCAGCGACCTATGGTCAAGCCGGGCGATGCCGATGGACCTCACGTCAAAGCCAATCTTGCCGGCTGCCCGAATTGCTGCGTCCAGCAGCGATTTTGAAAAGGCAGACACCCCCGGCGTGAGCGGCGAAACGAACGAGCGCACTATTAAACGTACAGACTTTTGTGTTGTGAGTCCGCGACTTTGCAGTTACTCCGCTTATCCGTGGCTGTCTTCGCCACGCTCGCAATCGTCAATATTCGCCTGAAGCGCTTTCAGCATCCCCGTCACGTCGGCGCGCGTCATTTGCGGGTTAGTTCGCTTTTCCTCCAAAATCGCGGAAATCTGGTCGTCGGTCACGTGAGACGCGCTCAGAAGATTGAGTTCAGAAAAACTGAAGTACTTCACAGCCTCAGCGTCCCCGCCGAATCGCCGATGGCAGCGGATGTAGGCGTGCGCACTTGAACGGGAAATGCCCAATTCGCGATAGAAGAAGTCGTACACAAGGCCGGCCCCTCGATTTCGCTCGTGAACCGTATCCCCGGCCTTAGCCGTGTGGTAGCTGGTCCCCGCCGAGACGAGGCCGGCTCTGCAGGTGTCCGCCTAGACGGACAAGATCGTCGACGCTTCTCCTGATAGGGATGGTTCCTCGATCATCCTGACGCATCTCATCGAGCAAATCGGCAAGCCGATCGCGAAGCGCCGTCATATGAGGCCGGTTGCCGGAAGGATCCGAAGTTCGGCGTCATTCGGGACGTTATCCGTCGCAGGGATGAGGTCCGGATCGAGTACGAAATTCGTGAGATTGCTCCGTTCCTGTCCGCTGCGGACATGAACGAGATGGCGTTCGAACTCGACATCTCGAAGTGGGAGATGAACCGTTCGCACTGGGCCGTTAAGGATGTGAACCTTGCAAAGGTATTGAGAAGCCGGAACATCTTTCTCCCGGCTTGGGCGCGCGATGCCACCAAGACGGTGGATATTTCGACGCATGTCTTCGATATCGCTCTCTCGTTTCCTGGCGAGGCGCGGCCCATCGTCGAATCCATAGCGCGCGAGATCGAACGCCTAGTCGGTCCCGATTCATACTTTTACGACAACAATTATCAGGCGCAGCTCGCACGTCCTTCCCTCGATGTTTTGCTGCAGGACATCTACAGGAAACGGTCGAAGCTGGTGGTCGTGTGCATCGGCAGCGATTACCAGGCGAAGGATTGGTGCGGCGTCGAATTCCGCGCGATCAAGGACATCATCATGGCGCGGGAGCACGACCGCATTATGTTTGTAAAGCTGGATGACGGTCCGGTCGATGGCGTTTTCAAAACCGATGGCTACATCGACGCGAGGCGCTTCTCGCCGGATGAGATTGCGCACTTTATCCAACAACGGATCGAACTGCTCGACCGTCGATAGATTGCCCGGAACGCTTTTGTCTGAAGCGGGTACCCGACCGTGCAGGGGGACGACGCCGCCGCCCGGCCCGCATTCAAGGTCGACGTCCGCCTCGGTCAGACCTCCCCTGATGCAGCCTTGATCACATCGCGGAGCCACTACTGCGCCGGTAGATCCTCGGCGCCCTCCTGCCAATACAGATTGACAACGGAATGCCGGGATAGGCAGCGACAACGCTAGGATTTTGACCGCCCGACGCTGAACACCGTAAGCGTTATGCTATCTCGCGGCGGCTGTCTATCGCGGTGGCGGGTGCAGTTCACCAAGCGTATTTGGAGCGGGCGTGTCGAATCCATTCCCACTTCGTCAGGTAGCTTAGCGCGTGCAGGAGCAGTCGACCGGTCCCAGGGGGCGGCCCCAACGTGCTGAACACCGACAGCTCCTTGTTGCGCCAGTCCGCTACGCGAACGTCTCAGTCCGGCCAGGAACCGCCATTCGCCCGCACCGTCGCTCGGACATTCAGGCGTCGGTTCTACCCAGGAAGCGGCCATTCAATTCGCGACGTTGAACGTTGCTTCATCGGCCTTAGCCGACATTGGGCCGGTCTGGATTCTACGTCGGCAATCTGGCGGATTGCCTACGGTGGCGGTATTGAGCAGCTGGACGGCGGCTTCCTGCATTTGCGAACTCACACTTCCGTTAAGGGTTATTCGATGCCTGCCATCGGCCACAGGGATGTGACGGCGCCTCCGCGCGTGTCGGCAGGCGTCGAATAAGCCTTAACGTCAAGCGCCTCTCGCGTCGTCACAAAGCAGCCGCAAGTCGCTCCGTCATTCGCTGTGGGCGGCCGTCGACGATGCCGCTGTTGCGAAAACCGCGTTCTTATCGCAACAGCGGAGCTGACCGCACGCAATGACTCAGTGAGGTAAGCCACCGGCTTTGCCGGTGGACTCACCAAGGTTTGACCTTTACGCCGGTCGGCGTGGGCGAGAGCGCAATTCAGATAGCCCGGAAGTATGGCGCACGGCAGCGAAATTTCACCGGCGAGCACTTCTGGGCTCGAGGCTACTTCGTTTCCACGGTGGGGCTGGACGAGGACATGGTACGAGCGTACATCCGCAATCAGGAGGAAGAGGACGAACGATACGACCAGATGACGCGAGTCATGGAGTAAGCCGCCAGGGGCGGCTCACGGTTTCATGGCCGCCTTTGAGGCGCTCACAATTTCAAGCCACCGGCTTTGCCGGTGGTATTTGACTGCCTTGGGAGGCGGCGCAACCCCCCACGTTGTCAAACGCAACAGGGCGTACGACAGAGCCTCGGTTGCGGACAAGCAACAGATAAAGGTGCGCGTTTAATCTTCAGCTCGAATGGCCAGTTCTCGTCGTCAAATGGCTGACTGAAATCGAGCTCATCGACCGGCCGTTCGCCGGGCATTACCAGGTCGACAAGTATTGGTATGAATGTGAACGCGATGGCCAAACCGTCCGCGAGCCGGTCACGCTGCAGCGCGTGCGGGCTTTGATCACCGAGCCGGCACCTGATTAGGACGTCCGGCGCGGTGAACTGGCCATTCGCGGCGTGGCCTGGTCCGGTGCGGCTCAGATTGCGCGCGCGGAGATAAGCATGGGCGAAGGAAGCTGGCAGGAGGCTCATCTCGTGTCTCCTCGATATTTTCTCATCGACCCACGCATGGGTATTTTCGTTCAGCCTCGAAGTTGCCGGTCACGATACGCAGCTGCCGGTCACAACCGGCCCTGACGAACGTCACGGCGATCACTGGTTCGACGCATCAGGTGTCTGGCCTTCCTGCGGCTCTTCGTCAAGGTCGCTTAGGAACCCGGCTTTCTTGTGCGAACCATCGCAGAATGGCTTGTTGTGCGAGTGGCCGCATCGACATAGCCAGATCTCATCCTTAGTCACCTCGATTTCTTTCCCGCCTTGGGTGGTAATCTTGAAGTCGCCTTTGATGTGGTACGGGCCGTCGTTCCGGGGGGTGATGATAGCAGTCGCCATTTGCGTCTCCGATGAGTGTGAATCGCGCGGTCCCCCACATGGTCGGGACACTCGATGCAGCAACCTGAGTACAAGTCCAATTTCAGTCTACATCTGATACCGCGCGAAGGTGCGACACGCCTCGGCTCGGCCTGGCTTCTGGCGGACGACCTCGCGCAGAAGCGCTTGGTGCATCTCGCGCCGCACTGTCCGCCGGTATCCAGGGGCGAAGAGGTATCGGCAGATGCCATGCCGCGGCCCGACCGTCCGGGACGCCTATCTTGGACGCGCGCCCGTGAATGCCCGGGCTTACAGCATGTCAACGACCCGTCGACCTAAGGAGGTACCCGTGATCACCGCCATCGTCCTCTATGACCTACCGCCGGACATCGGCCTCGAGGAGTGCCACGCCCACTTCACGAAGATCGCCCCGGATTTCCTCGAAAATTCCGGGTCGATCTCGACCGTTCGGTCTGGGGCTGGACGAACTGGTCCGGCACTGTGGAGGGCTAATGCGAAAAAGCGCACAGACCGAAGGTCAGTGCGAAGTGGGGATGACCCGGGTACCGCGGTTAGGCAGTTCAATTCGCTGGCCGGACCGGACAAGTCCGGTGATCGCGGTGGCGCCTGCCGGTGTGGATTTCTAGTAAAACCAGATATGGAGACATGGCAGGAGTTGGCCCTCCGGGGGGGCGCCTCGCATCAAGCCGGGCTCAGGAGGACATCGATGACGATCGACTACCGCTGCATGCTGTGCGCGCTGATGCTGGTGACGCCCGGCACGCATGCCGAGGACGACCTGCAGAACCGCGGTCATGACCCGTTCTTCCAGGTCTCCTCTGCGATTCCCAACTGCCCGGAGCCCGCCGGCCCGCGCGTGAATGAAGCCGAGTGGAAGCGCGAATCGCATCACCGCATCGAGCACGGCAACCACTGTTGGCTGGAAGGGCGCTGCCGCCTGCCGAACGCCTTCGCTTACGACGAGGAGATTGCCGACAGCACGCACCGCCGGCTGCAATGGCTGTCGGCCAACCTGCCGGGGTGGCGCCAGAGTACCTTGTGGGTGACGGTATGGCAGCGTTGGATGCTGGTCCAGGGCTGCGTGGCACCGAACTTTCCAGTGGCGCAGTTCGTGGCCGCGCTACGCGAAGTTCCCGATGTCGAGCGCGTCATCGATGAAACTACTGCGCACCCGGAGCGGGGTGTGCCTTATGCGCAGTTCCGCAAGGGCCCGTCATCGCAAGGCAGCATGAAAGCGGGCGCGGTCGACAGCCCGGTGCCGTAGACCGGATAACGCATGTCCATGCCGGTTCAGCCTCGGGGAACAACAAGGGTTTCGAGACGCGAAATCATTGTGTCACCGGCGAAAGCCGGTCACGCAGGCTGGCGGGGACGCAGAGCAGCAAGGTCTCAGT
>NZ_JARESU010000184.1:0-13459 GCF_046027075.1 Paraburkholderia sp. RL18-085-BIA-A
CCGTGCGCTCACGCGGCAGCAGACAAGGGCAGGCGTCGAACAAACCTAAACGATGACAGTCGGTTACGGCCGGGCCGGAAATACTGGCGCACCCACTCGCACGAAAGGACAGCCGGGAAAGACCGGCACGAAGTAGCCGACCCGCGATGGTCGGCTTTTTCGTTGGCGCAAATTAATCCCAAAAACATAAATTAATCCCAAAAACATAGCCTCCCGGCGATCTGCTAGGTTTACGCCGCCACAAGTGACAGGACTTCGCAATGGGCGGCACTGAACTGAAAACAGACGCATCGCAACGGTGGATGATGTACAGCCAGGACGCCTACGGGAGCGGGCGCATCTTTCTTTCTACGGAACAGAAACAGGCGGTTGAAGAAGGCAAGAAATTCGCGCAACGCGCATACGCCGACATATGGGCGCGGGATGCCGCGCTCGTCCAGCGGGTCCGCTCGTTTCTCGGGACGAATTTCCACTGGCACGAGCGGCTGGCAAAGAACGGCGCTGACCTTGAGGTCATACAGACCTTGCAGTCCATGATTCGCGGCGAAAGTGTTGTTCTGATTGCCGAACAATCGCGGACAGGCGGGCGCGGGGATTAGTCCAGCGCCCAAGCCCAAAGGGTTACCCAGCTTCCGTGAATCGTTAGTGGCCAGCTACGGGATGTCCTACGATGCGGCGACGGCCTACATTGAACGCTATAACGCCATGGTGGACCGGGTTAATGCGGTTGCAGACCGCTATGCAAGCGGGGCCGCTTCGTCACTGGCCGATGCTGTGGGCGACTTAACGGAAACCGATACGCCGCTCGGCGACGCACATCCGTTTGAGTACACGCCAAACGCGGTAAGTGGTGATGTCGAGCAATTGGCCGGCGGTGATGGCAGACCCGGAAACAATCAGGCGCAGAATAAACAATTCAGGGCTGTGGTTAAGGCGCTTGGTCTGAGCCAGGACCAGGCGCGACAGCTCCATGACGAAATCCAAGATGATGAAGAACTTAACTATCACGGATTGCTGGGGGCGTGCCCAAGAGATGTTTCGGGGGAGTGATTGAATGATTGATACGCGGGAACAGGTAAGACAGCACCTATCGGCACTCGTGGGCTTGGACATTAGCGGCGTGGGTCACGCAGCCGACATGCTTACGCTGCAGTTCGGGCCACTTCGGGAGGTAACAACAAGGCGAGGAACAATCAAGCGTGTTGGGGCGTGGGCGCTTCATATCCAGTGCGATTGGCGAATCGAGCAAGGGGAGATGGTCTTTGCGGCCTATCCGGATTTCGCAGTCTCGGAAGAAAGCACGCTCATTACAACGCGACGGATACGTGAGCTTCTTGTGACGAATGGCCCCGCCGTAGTTGAGAGCGTAACGGCCGGCGACAACGGCGATGCGTGCATCTCACTGGCGAGAGGGACGCGTCTTGTGATTTGTGCGGATGCGATCCCGGGCGATGAGGACTGGCGTTTGTTCCCGTCGAACCCCGATGCAAAGCACTTTGTAATCGAAGGCGGCAAGGTCGATCCATGGTCGCTCTCGTGACGACTCGCATTGCACGTTGAGCCGCATGAGATCGACACCGAAGAATGGGCGCCTCATTGGACAGATCGGCTGCTTCGTCCAACAGTACGGACGCAAAGCACAAAAGGCGAGCGATCCGAACGACCGTCGATACGACAAGCAAGTCGAAAAGGCAATGAGGAGAATACGACCGGAGGATCTATCAGAATAGCTGTCAGATGACGGGGAAGATGAGCAGTCTCCAGACTGATCCTTTGGGGATTAACTTTTACGAGCGCGTCGGATGTGCTTGAGAGAACTTTGGAAAGTAGGCCGCGCTGGAGGAACCCCATGCCCCACTGCATTGCAGCCTTTACCGCCACGTTATCAGCATCACAATGTACTTGCCGCCAGTCCTCTTGCAGACGCCATTCCCAAACTGGGTGGTGGTCTCGGGAGGCTCCTCTCCTTGGTACCTGGACGCATTGAAGGCAGCGGCAGGATCGCTCTTCGGCGCCGCAGTTGCGTTCTTCTTCGCCGTGCTGCATCGTCAGATGCAGGAGCGCAACGCAAACCTGCAAGCTGGAAACCTTGCGCTGTTCAAGCTCCGTGCTATCCAGCGACGGACCGGCGAGTTACGCCTTAGCGTGAGGCACGAGATCGTGGCGAGGCGAAAAGCCTATTCGGACGCACCAGCGTGGACGCTATTGAGACCCTTGGCGCTGACCATGGATGACATTGAGGTCTTTGATTTGGGCAGCTTGTCCTTTCTCCTTGACAGCGCATCCGGTAGAGAGGCGGTCAAGCACGTGAAGTACGCAGAGGAGTTGTTCGTCATCCTCAAACTCGTATTCGCGCATCATCAGGACACGGCGTTCGAATTTCAAAAGGCCTTAATGACCAGCCACGGGATGACCTACAAAGCGGCAACGTCCTACATGGAGCGCTATAACGACATGGTGGACAGGGTTAATGCGGTTGCAGCCCGCTATGCGGACGCAGCTGCTTCGTCACTGGTCGATGCCGCGAGCGATGCCACCGAAGGCGCTACGCCGCTCGGCGATGCGCAGCCGTTCGAGTACACGCCGGACGAGGTAAGCGGCGACGCCTTTGACCTTGCAAAGACGCCTAATGAAGGTGAGCCGGGTACGTGGCACACCAACCCCGGAAGCGAGCTAATGCGTCTATATGGCTCTGATGGACTTCCATCCGTGGATCTGGATTTTGACCACTTCCACAACGGAATGAAGCCCCATGCTCACAATTGGGCGGCCGGAAGTAGAGACGGCGGCGCTGACGTTGTGCCGTTTAGCCCTTGGCAACCCTGATGGAGCAACGTATGAACGCAATTGACAAGTATGAATCGTTTCATGACTGGTATCTGATCGGCGCGGAAGTCGACCTGGCTCAGAGACGGGTCGTGCTTAACGTGCTATTCGACAACAGGAAAGACCGTGCGCGTATCGTCCTCTCAGGGGCCACGCGATGCTTAATGCGCGACTTCCTGATTCAAAACATCATCCTGTCTACGAAGGTTCTCGCGGACTTCGGATCGGATGAGTACTGCGCAGCGCTGGCCGCACTTGACAAGTCCTATCCGTGGGGCCGAAACCGGCCTCACAAGTCAATCGTGTCAATCGAAGCAACACTGGGAGCCGAGTTGCTTATCGAATGTGACAGCTTTGAAGTGGAGCCCTTGGAATCTGAGGCCAGCTAGCGACCGCCGCGAGACGCATTCAGACCGGTCGCATCCGCTCTCACGGTCTATCCTATGGACATGTCCTCCTCGCAGAGGCAAATGATGGCGACTGTGCAGAAGTGCTGCGGACCGGACGCCGTGGCGCCATTCAGAGCGCTGCATACCGCCTTACCGACAGCGGCCTCTGTGTCGACTGGCAGGCAGTTGAGGGCGTCTTGTGTGGGTCCGCAGTTGGGCCGATTCCAAACCCGCGCTTGTATCCGCCGACCAAGCGGAGTTGCTCACCCAAGCCTTTCTTGCGGGAGCGAAAACTCTCTTCGTACTCGAGCCGTCATGCGGTGCAGAAATAGTAGTGCAGTGCGAATCGGCATGGCTGCGACAGGGCGACTGACTAGTAGTAGACCGAAGGACAGTCGCGAAGTTGATCCGGACTGCCTTGTCTATCGCTCCTGACCGGCAATGCCTCTTCGCATCGTATGGACAAGAAACTGCGCCCGATGTCACCCGGCTTCTCGATTGACCGCCCGATCCAGCCTGTTCCTGAAACGGCGTGCGATCGCGTCGGATTTCCAGACGCGTATCTGGCTAAATATCCGGAAGTCGCACGAGTTGTTCGAGAGAATGCTTTTGCTTCAGGTATTCAGTAGTTCGAACTCTTCGGAAAGGCAGAAAGTCGGGCGGTCTGACACGGACCGCCGTCCTGCAACGGCCATCCGTCATAGCTAGCCCCGCCTGAATATGCCGACTTGCGCCGCCCCGGCGCAAGTCGGTTTGCCCGCCGTCGCGAGAACCCGTCGCTAGCGGCGTCTTGCGATATGGGCGCCCGATGCTGCGGGCGCTCCCCCACCACGCACTGCCTCTCCCGACCCTCAATTTCCCGATTGACTCCGCTCGCCGACGCGCGTAAAAAGCTAAACCATCCCATTGGATGTTATTTGGATGGCCAGTGGATTCCAATCGGAGTGCAAATGCCCAAACTCAACCTCGTCGACAGTTCACGCCCCAAAGGGGGCGACACCGAAAAAATCACCATCAACCTCGGCCCGGTCGACCTCGGCCAGATCGACCTGCTGGTCGAAGAAGGCTTTTACTCGAACCGCACCGACATGATTCGCACGGCGATCCGCAATCAGCTTGCGGTGCACGCGCAGGTGGTCACGGAAACGGTGACGCGGCGCGCGATGGTGCTCGGCTTGCAACACTTCTCGCGACAAGACCTCGAAGCCGCCCAAGCCGCGCACGAACAACTCGACATTCACGTCCTCGGCCTCGCCAGCATCGCCGCCGATGTGCCGCCGGAACTCGCGGCGGCGACGATTGCATCGGTCGTGGTGCTCGGCGCGTTTCACGCGTCGCCCGCGGTCAAGGCGGCGCTCGCTGGACGCATCAGTTAGACGCTCCGTTCGACTCGTCGAGTGACGCAACCGGCGGCTCGTCACTCGCTCACGCATGCCGCCACGCAAGTCAACGCAAACCATCATGAAAATGAACGAAGATTTTCTGAAGTCGATGAAAGACGCCTTCGATCTACTGCGGACGAAGGGCCCCACCGAAGCGACCGCCGCAGTTCAACGCGCTCTCGCCGGGGCCACCGCAGAAGCGGGCCATGCGCGCACGCCGCATACTCCGCACGAGGCGAGCAATTGGACGCAGGCATGGTCTCGTGCTCAAGCGAAGGCCGAGGCACAGGCGCAGGCATACGCACAAACGCAAACCCACACGCACCCGAAGCCGCACACCCCTGCCCCACACACGTTCGACGCCGCGACACCCGGCGCCTTCAGCACGCACACCTTCAGCAACAGTGCGGGCCAGCGTCAATACAAGCTTTACGTGCCGGCGGTTTACAACAACGAGCCGTTGCCGCTGATCGTGATGCTGCATGGCTGCACGCAGAACGCCGACGACTTCGCGGCCGGCACGCGCATGAATGAGATGGCCGAGCGTCACGGCTTCATCGTCGTGTATCCGAATCAGTCGCAAGCGGCCAATCATTCCAAATGCTGGAACTGGTTCAAGCCTGGCGATCAGCAGCGCGACCTTGGCGAACCATCGATGATTGCCGGCATCACGCGCGAGGTGATGACGCACTATCGCGTCGATGCCGCGCGGGTCTACGTGGCGGGCCTGTCGGCGGGCGGCGCGATGGCGGATGTGATGCTGAACACGTCGCCCGAGCTGTACGCGGCCGCTTGCGTGCATTCGGGCCTCGCCCACGGATGCGCGAAGGACCTGCCCTCGGCGCTCGCCGCGATGAAAGGCGGCAAGCCGCAGCGCAAGCCCGCGCGCGTCGCGCCGCAACGTCCGCTAATCATATTTCATGGCGATGCGGACACGACGGTCCATCCGTCGAATGCGACTGATCTGGTCGCGTCCTTCGATGCCGGCACTACGACCGTCAGTGTGCCGTCCACGGCGGCTCATGCGTCAGGGCACGGACGCGGCGCTACGCTGCAACGGCGGGTCGCGGCCAATGGCGTCGAAGCGGAGTACTGGTTGATCCACGGTGCGGGCCACGCGTGGGCCGGCGGCAGTCAACGCGGCTCGTACACGGACCCGATAGGACCCGATGCCACTGCGGAAATGCTGCGATTCTTTCTCGCTCATCCACGGGTGCATTGAGCGGCGGGGGATCGACTACCCGACGGGCTTGTCTCTCCGGCGTCGGTTGAGTTCAGTCGATCCCACCTGACTTTACGGCCGCATTGAGATATGATTTCATACAACTTTCGAGCCTTACAGCGAAGTCAGGTTGGTGAACGCCGGTTGGCACGATGGTCCGCGCCACATACGGCTAGTCATATTTCGCTGCAATAGAGGGTGGCGACATCCCTTAGCGTTGCGGCTACAGTTGTAGGACGACCGATAATATTAGTCTCTGATCGCATAGCGTCGTCGATACCGTCCATCGGCGCACCAAAGTCCCATATTCCACCCCACCGACCTCTCCTTTCCCGCCGACCTCAAGCACCAACGAATCCCCTCGATGCAACGGCCGACTCCGGGTTATCAAGGCACCCGCCGCCAGACGACTTAACGGCAAAGCAATGAAAGCGACGCGGCTTGGGGTCAATCCACACCGCGCGCGACGACGACATCATCAGAAATATGACCATGCCCATAACAACAACCGGACCGCGCGAACCTGAGCGTTTTTTTTCGCAACCCAAAGTGCTGATCATCCTGGCGACCTTCTGCTGCCTTCTGTGGGGCAGTTCGTATCCGGCAATCAAGATCGGCTACGCGCTGCTAGGCATCGCGCAAAACGACATTCCATCGAAGCTGGTCTTTGCCGGCTACAGGTTCGTGCTTGCAGGACTGCTTTTGCTGATAGTCGCCGCACTGACGAAAAAGCCGCTTTTCAATTTAAACCGGCGTGACGCCGGGCAGTTGATGCTGTTGGGTTTTACGCAAACAGCAATCCAATACGTTTTCTTCTATATCGGCCTCGCCTACACCACAGGCGTTCGCGGCTCGATCCTGAACGCAACGACGACTTTCTTCAGCGTGTTGCTGGCCCATTTCATCTATAAGAACGACAAAATCTCGCCGCGCAAAGCTGCCGGGTGCCTGCTGGGATTTGTGGGTGTCATGGTCGTCAATGCCGGCGACGGGATATTCGATTTTGCATTTACGCTGCTCGGCGAAGGCTTCATCGTCATTGCCGCCTTTGTCCTTTCCGCAGCATCGATTTATGGAAAACGCATCTCGCAGGGCATGGACGTCATGGTCATGACCGGGTACCAATTGGGGTTTGGCGGCGCTGTGCTGTTGGCGGCGGGCTATACCACCGGAGGAACGCTGCGCGAATTCACAGCGGACTCGGCAGCGTTGCTGGGTTACCTGGCAATCCTCTCCGCATTGGCCTTCACTTTGTGGAGTTTGCTCCTCAAATATAACCAGGTCGGCAGAGTGACCGTTTTCAATTTTCTCGTCCCCGTGTTCGGCACGACGTTATCCGCCATCTGCCTGAACGAAAACATCATGGAGTTGAAGAATCTGGTGGCACTCGTTCTCGTCTGCAGCGGAATATGGCTGGTCACTCGCTCGCCGAAGGTACGTTCGCGGCACGCAAAACCAGCCGTTGATTTGACCGATGGTCCGCAATGCCGCCGCAGCCACGGCGGATAGACATGCTGCGCGAGGTCGCGTGTCGGACGTTCCGGCACGCCTGAGCCTCGCCTGGCGACTGAGGCCTCAGGCCGCGACCGCGCAACCGGCCTGTTCCAGCGCGGCCTGCGCATGCTCTTGCAACTCACCGCCCGCAAGCGACGCGTCCGGCGTGCGCACCCATGCGGCGATGCGCAGCGTCGCGCCGCCGTCGTCCGGATAATTGGCCACCGAGACGATCGGTGCAAGCGTCGTACCGCTTAGCACGCGCGGTTCGTCGGCGACCAGCTTCTTCAATTCGCCGATCGCGGCATCGACGTCCTTTCGCTGGGCGAGTTCTACTTCGACCTCGATGCGCTGCGTGCCGCCGCTGCTGTAGTTGATCACCGGATTGCTCCAGATCTGGCTGTTCGGCACGAACACCGCGTTGCCGTCGCCACGCTCGATACGCGTGGTGAACAGCCCCACTTCGCGCACGATGCCAGCCGCCGCGCCGCTGCCCTCGATCACGTCGCCGACGCGAAACGGCCGCAGCAACAACAGCATCATGCCGGCCGCGATATTCTGCAAAGTGCCTTGCAACGCGAGCCCGATCGCGAGGCCGGCAGCGCCAAGCACCGCGAGCACGCTCGCGGTCGCAATGCCGACCTCGCCGAGCGCCGCGATGAAGACGAGCACGCGCACCGCCCAGGTGCCCATGGCGGCGAGCATCGGCGCGAGCGTCGGGTCCGCATGTGTGCGGGCGAGCGCTTTGGCGAACATCGCGCCGACACGATTCGACAGCCACCAGCCGACCACGAGGATCAAGAGGGCCAGCGCGATATGAACCGCGTCATGCGTGAGCGTGACGAGCAGCGACGGTTGCAAATGTAATAGACGGGAAAGGAGATCGTTCATCGTGGGTGGGTTTCGTTGCGGAAAGGTTCTCCTGGCGCGAGGTAGCAGGATACGTTCCCGGACTCGCGTTCCACGTGGAGGCACATGGCTTGCGTTCCCTTCCCACCCGCAACACCGCGCTTACGTTCGCGAAATAGAAACGACCAGAAGACTGCGCATTTAAAGCCGCACGATCGCGTCAGTTGGAACACGCCGCAAGGCGTCACGCAAAGTAAGGTCGTGCGTGTCATTTCTACACACACGACGGTGGACGGCAGAACCGTCGATGCGTCGAAATCCGACCCGCATTGCGAGGTGGAGTCCGATTGTCAGGCGATTCAACGGTAAGAGCGTCAGATACGCGAGGCTCGAATAGCCGGTGCCGAAATTGTCCACCGCGACCTCGACGCCGAGTTCGCGAAACGCATGCAGCGTCTGCAGCGCCTGATCGGTATCGCCCAGCAGCACGCCCCGGGTGAGATTGCCGGGATGGTGGCCGTCATATTCGTGGATATAGGCCGTCGCGCGGAGCCGCCAAGATTGAGGGCTTGCCGTTGAAGCCGACGACGGAAATGGACGACGGCAGCAAGCGAGGCAACGAATGCCAATGGCCTGTTGCGCTTATCGAAAGCACCCAGGTAAAGCGACAAAACCGCAAGAGAGCGCGGCAACCTCAGCCGCGCAATGGCGGCCTGTGATCCGCTCAAGCGTGTGCCGATCAGACAAGAATAAGCAAGGCGCCCAACGCGCCCCGCTCCGATACCGACAAATTCAGCTCAACCCGCCGGCGTCGCACCGCGCGGCAACGCCGCTTCGATGAACGCCGCGCACAACGCTTCCATTCCCTTCGCGTCTTCCGCGTCGAAGCGTGCGACGACCGGGCTGTCGACATCCCATACGCCGATCAGCGTGCCGTCCGGCGCGACGAGCGGCACGACGATTTCCGATTGCGACGCCGAATCGCACGCAATATGACCGGGAAATTCGTGCACGTCGCGCACGACCTGCGTCTGCCGGGTCTGCGCGGCCGTCCCGCAGACGCCCTTGCCGAGCGGGATGCGCACGCACGCGGGCTTGCCCTGGAACGGTCCGACGACCAGTTCGCGGCCGTCGTGAAAGTAGAAGCCGGCCCAGTTGAGATCGCTGAGCGAATGAAACACGAAAGCGGAAAAATTCGCGGCGTTGGCGATCCAGTCGGTTTCGCCGGCGAGCAGCGAGCGCGCCTGGGCGACCAGTTCTTCGTATTGCGCGGCTTTGGGCAGATGCGAGGCAGAGGAGACTTCGAACATGACGGCGTCCGTGATGGGAGCGGAAAGAGGTACAGCAAGGCTGTGCAGTGTAAAGCAAGCGCCCGTTTCCTTCACGGCGCGCGGCGCGGTGCCGTGCGTGCCGTCTACGTGATACCGCTGCCGTCAGCCCCGCTGAAGTCCAATCAGCGCGGCTGAAACCAGCGGACCGGACGGTACCGCTCTTACTGATCGACGCCGATGATCACGCTCGACGCCTTGAAGATCGCCGTTGCCGCGTTGCCGCTCGCGAGGCCGAGTCGATCGACGCTCTCATTGGTGATGATCGCCGCGATCTGCGCGCCACCCGCGCTGATGATCACTTCCGAATTCACCGCGCCCCTGGTCACCGCCGACACATCACCGGCGATGCAGTTGCGCGCCGACACCTGGCTCCTCGCGACATCGACCATCACGATCACCGACGACGCCTTGACCAGCGCAAACGCCTTCTTGCCGGCAGCAAGACCGAGCGATGTCGCGCTGCCGTGCGTGATGACCGCGACTATCTCGAGGCCGTCCTGGGTGCGCAGCGTGACTTCGTCGTTCACTGCGCCATGTTTGACTTCCGCCACTTCACCGGAGAATTGATTGCGTGCGCTGGTTTGCATGTCGTGCTCCTTGCTGGTTGGGCCGCCGCGTATGAAGGTTGCGAAGCGAGATGTTGAGGTATTGGACGAGTGTAACGAAACGCCTGCCGGCTTCGATCGCATGCGCTTGCCGTGCGCGCGATGAACGATCCGAAACCGCATGAGAACACATAAACGCTGTCTATTGGCATGCATAACGCGGCAGCGGCACAGCACAGCAAGGCACGGCCGGACCCGTCGCACGACTCGCGGACACCGTATCATCGTGCCCTTGGATCCACTCTGCCGAACGCTATGTCTGTCGCCGTCCTGTTCCGCCGCCCTGCCGTTTCGTGGCCGCACGCCTGCCGCACCGCCGCGCTGTGCACCGCTGCGGTAATCCTCGCCGCCTGCAGCAGCCCGCCGCCGGCGCGCGATGTGCATACGCAAGCGCACGCGTTCATCGACACCGTCACGCTATACCCGCTCGAACATTACGACCAGAACGTCGATCACTGGCTCCAACCCGGCAGCCCCGCCTACGACCAGCCGTTCCTCAGTCCCGAGGACCAGCGGGCCCACTTCGACGCGCTCTTCGCGCGCTACTTCGGCACCGGCGCGGACGCGCCGTCGCCGTGGAATTCCGCCTACGTGACGCAGCGCGTTTATCGTGAGCAAGGCGCGCATATCGCCGCATTGCAGCAGCGCCGCATCGACAAGTTCGACAACACCGGCAAGCAAGGCGCAGCGCTCGGCTACGGCGAGAATTTCCGCCCGCATGACAAGGCATGGATCGACGCGATCGCACGCAACATGAACGTCGAGCAGTTCACGCAGACGCCGGTCTATCGGCCCGAACGCCGCGCGATCGCCACCGGCAACCTGATGGTGCGCGAACTGCCGACCGCCGACCCATCGTTCTACGACCATCATCTGGCGGGCGAAGGCTATCCGTTCGATAACCTGCAAATCTCGGCCGCGCGCCCGGGCACGCCGTTGTATGTGCTCGGCAGCAGCGTCGACGGTGCGTGGCAGTACGTGCAAACGCCCGACGTCCAGGGGTGGGTGCGCAGCGATAGCGTCGCGCTGGCCGACGACCGCTTCGTCGACGCATGGCGCGCGGCTGCCGGCAAATCGCTGGGTGCGGTGACGGTGGCCTCGGCACCGGTGCGCGACAGCAGGGGCGCGTTCCGCTTCGGCGCGCCGGCGGGCACGATGCTGCCGCTGGGGCCTGCGTCGCAACCCCCGTCGCCGCAGCAGTCCGTCGCAGCGGCAAATGCCGCGCGGCAGGCGTCAGCGTCTGCCGTCGCCGCCACAAACGAGCCGGGCACCACGGACGACACCCCCGCGCTGCGCACGGTCCTCGTCCCCGCCCGCGATCCCGATGGCCGCGCGCTCATCCGCACCGCCACGCTGAGCGACACGCAAATCGCGCCGATGCCGCTCGCCGCCACGCCGCGCCATCTGGCGATGCTGATGAAAGCGCTGATCGGCCGCCCCTATGGCTGGGGCAATAGCGGGCTCTACAACGACTGTTCGTCGGAGCTGCAAAGCATTTTCGCGGTGTTCGGCGTGTGGCTGCCGCGTCATTCGTCGACGCAGATGAGCGCCGGGCGCCTGATCGACCTGTCCGCGTCCACGCCCGCAGAGCGGCTCGACTATCTCGCGCGGCATGGCGAACCGCTGCGCACGCTGATCTATATCGGCGGCCATGTGATGCTATACATCGGCAACACGACCCGTGACGGCGTCACGGTCCCGGTCGTCTATCAGGACGTGTGGGGCTTGCGGCCCGCCGACAACAGCAGGCGCGCGGTGATCGGCGGCTCGGTGATCCTGCCGCTGTTCGAGCACATTCCCGAGGACGCGTCGCTGCAATCGCTGGCGGCTACTCGGACGTTCCAGATCAGCATTCTCGGCACGCCGGGCAGGAACCCGGCGCCGCCGGCCGCCGCGCCGCCGGACGAGGACAACCCGGCGGGTTGAAGCGGGCCGGGGAGACTGGCTGATGCGGCGACGGCCGTCGCCGCGTCCGCATCCCCACTCCGCACCCCGCCCTTCGCGCTTTGCGCTTCCGCACGCCGGCGCGTCCACGAGCTCGCACTCCGCTTCCACACGCCCTGACGCTCGCGCTCCGCGTCCACGCGCTCCCGCTCCCAGTACTTCCGAAATTCCCCTCAAAAATATTTTTTCCGGAGTGTCGATCCAACGGTAACGAACTCGTCGTAATGTTGAAAACCTGGCTCACGCAGCCGGTCTTTCAAGCCACGAACCTGTTACTTCAAGGAGACACAGTCATGACCAGCAACGCCGTCAAACCGATCCCCGACGGGATGCACTCGCTCACTCCGTATCTGATTTGCGCCAACGCCGCGGATGCCATCGCGTTCTACACGAAGGCCTTCAACGCGGTCGAGCAGGTCCGCCTGCCCGGGCCTGACGGCAAGGTGATGCACGCCTGCCTGAAGATCGGCGATTCCATGCTGATGCTGACCGACGAATGGCCTGACCATCAGGCGTTCGGTCCGAATACGCTAAAGGGCACGCCGGTCACGATTCACCACTACGTGCAGGACGTGGACGCCAGTTTCAAACAGGCCGTCGATGCCGGCGCGACCGTCCTGCTGCCCGTCTCCGACATGTTCTGGGGCGACCGCTACGGCCAGTTGAAAGACCCGTTCGGCCATCACTGGTCGCTCGCCACGCACACGCGCGATCTGAGCGCGGAGGAAATCCAGCAGGCGATGGCCACGATGAAGTGCGACGGGTAACGAGTAACGGCAGCGTAACCGCGAGGCCCGCCCGCCTGGCAGGAGGACAGACATCATGCAAAAGATCGCGCCGTGCCTGTGGTTCGACGGCAATGCGGAAGAAGCGGCCCGCTTCTATACGTCGGTGTTTTCGGATTCGCGCCTCGCCACCACGCTGCATTACACGGACGCTGGCCCCGGACCGGAAGGCGGCGTGCTGGCCGTCACGTTCGAGATCGAAGGCCAGGAGTTCATGGCCTTGAACGGCGGCCCGCAATTTCCCTTCACGCCGGCGATTTCGCTGTTCGTGCACTGCGGCTCGCAGGAGGAGATCGACCGCTACTGGTCGAAGCTCATCGACGGCGGGGGTGCGCCGTGGCAATGCGGTTGGCTGACGGACCGCTTCGGCGTGTCGTGGCAGATCGTGCCCGACGTGCTCGGCGAGATGCTGCGCGATCAGGACCGTGCGAAAGCGAGTCGCGTGATGCAGGCGATAATGAAAATGGTCAAGCTCGATGTCGCGCAGCTGGAGCAGGCGTATCGCGATGGATAGCACGCGCTCGGATCACCCCTCACTGCATGACGCCGCCGCATGGTCTCGGGGGGGGGGGGGGGGGCCGCCCCCCGCGGCCCGCCCCGGGGCCGGGTGTTTTGGTTGGGGGGGGGCCCAA